>NZ_LYSP01000034.1:0-74158 GCF_001728945.1 Pseudomonas sp. ENNP23 | reverse complement strand
ATAAAAAAGCCCCGCCGAAGCGGGGCCCAAGAAGGAGCGGATGAACGGAGTTGCTTAGAACACGTACTGCGCGCGGATGACGAAGCCGTCGCCGTCGTCGTCGCCCACGCTGTTGGTGATCTTGTCGGTAGCAGCACGGACATAGGTACCGCTGATCTTCACGGCTTCGTTGGCGTACCAGTTCACGCCCAGGTTGTGCACCTTGGCCTTGGCGTCACCGACTTCGCGAGTGGCGGTAGCAGTGGTCACGTTGTTGTCGTCCACGCTGACGCTGTCGTAGCGGTAGAACAGTTCCCAGGCACCGATCTGCTTGTTGCTCGGCTTGATCTTGTCGAACTTGCCGAGTTTGTAGTCGCGCGCTTCACCGGTCAGTGTGTAGGCCGCCTGGACGTAGAAGCCATTGGCCTCGATGTCCTGGAAGGACGCGGAGTCGGCCTTCATCTTGCGCTTCATGTATTCACCCTGCAGGGAGAACGGGCCGGTGGCCCAGGCCGCTTCCAGGCCCCAGGCGGTGTCGTCGTCGTAAGAGCCGGCAGGACGGGAGTTGGCGCCACCGAAGACCACGCGGTTGCCATTGGTGCCGGCATCGTTGCCACCCAGGGTTTCCACGCCACGCATGCCCAGGCGGCTGCGGAAACGGGAGTCGACGGTGGAGTCGGAGACGTCGCGGCGGGCGAAGTTCGCACCAAAGTGCAGGACGTTGCCGGCTTCAGCCATCGGGGCGAAGACGCCGCGCAGGTTGACCTGCTTGTTGGCCTTGCCGTCGGTGTCGTTGCTGTCCTTGGAGAACACACCGCCGGACAGGTAGGCATAGTTGCTGATGGTGGTCGACACCTGAGCGCCCATGCCGTTCTGGTGGCCGTTGGCCCAATCGATGATGTCGTAGAAGGCGTTACGCTCCTGAGCGGTCACCCACTTGGAGCTGGTGGCTTTTTCCAGGCCGAACTCGGGGTCGAAACGACCGAGCTTGATCACCACCGGTTTGAAACCGGTGTAGGCGATGGAAGCTTCGTCGAAGTAGCCATCGTCGGAGCTGCCGGCGTTGTGGGAGAAGTCGTAGTTGATCTGGTAGGCCCAGTCGGTGTAAGCCACACCGCCGATCTCCAGGAGGGCGCGACGGAAGTAGGCCGCGTCAGCGGTGTCACCGTTCTTGGTGTAGATGCCGTCGAAGCTGCTGTAGTCAGCCTGCAGGCGACCACCGATCTTGAAGCTGAACGCCTTGTCGGTGGTGCCGACTTCCAGGCCGCCCTTGGTCTTGATAACGATGTCGGTGCCGTCGGTGGTCACGGTACCTGCGAAGGCCTGGGCGGAAATGGCCAGGGCGAGGGCGCTGGCGGCAATACCGGCGAGGTGCTTACGGATCATCGAAGATTCCCCTAATTGGTCTTAGTGCTGGAAAAACACCCGAGCCCAAGGGCTCGTTCGTGCTGGTGGGGAATGTTGGCGGGGGGTTATTTCAGCTCAGTTGCTTTTAGATAAATGTTTTATGACACCGGAACTTTTTAAGTCCGATGGGAAATATGACTCAACGCCAGTCACCATGCGGGTTACACGGCTACCAGGAAAGGCGCCCGCAAAAGGTTCATGCGGGAAACATGACGGAACGATGGCGAAGGTGCGTCAGCTCCGGGGACGACGCTCGTCAGCCAGGCGCTGGGCCAAGGCGTCTATTTCACCCGGTGAGGCATCCGGCCAATGCCTTACCACATCACGGGTCAGTGCCAGTTGGCGGATGAAACGCCGGCAATCGGCGCAGAACAACAGGTGGCGGCGTGCGTCGAGGCGCGCCAGCAACCCGAGTCGACCATCGAGGTAGTCGCTGGAGCAGGCCACCAGCGTTCGGCAGTTCAGCATTGGCCCGTTTCCTCGTAGTGCTCCAGGGTGGCGAAGACCTTCAGGCGAGCGCGATGCAACAGCACCCGCATATTGGAGAGTGAAACCTCCAGAAGATTACAGATGGCCTCCGGTGCCAGCCCTTCGCGCTCGTGCAGCAACAGCACGCTGCGCTGCAGGTCGGACAGGCTCAGCAGGGTCTTCTCCAGGCACTGGCGCAGCTCGTCGGCCTGCAGCAGGGCTTCCGGCGAATCCTCATGCCAGGCACTGGTCGGGCGCAGCCAATGGCCGTCGGCGGTGAAGCGGGCGTCATCGAGGCTGCCGTGGGGGGCCGGCAGGTCGTCCAGCAGCACTTCCCGCCGGGCCTGGCTGGCGCGGGTGCGGGCGGTGTTGGCGGCGATGGTGAGCAGCCAGGTCTTGAGGCTGGAGCGGCCCTCGAAACCGTCGAGCGCACGCACGGCGGCCAACCAGGCATCCTGGACCACTTCTTCGACATGGCGGGGGCCGGCGATGGCGTAGGCCACCGCGCGCATCGCGCTCTGGTGGGCGGCGATGAGCTGACGGAACGCCGAAGGCTCCCCCGCACGCAGGCGGGGGAGCAGCTCGGCGTCCGCAGGGAGGGGCATCAGCGCTTGCGCAGAATCACGCTGCCGATGGAGTAACCGGCACCGAAGGAGCTGAGCACGCCGAGGCTGCCGCTGGGCAGGTCGTCCTGGTGCTTGTGGAAGGCGATGACCGAACCGGCGGAGCTGGTGTTGGCGTAGGTGTCGAGGATCACCGGCGCTTCCTGGGGCTCGGCATCACGGCCCAGCAGCTTGCGGGCGATCAGCAGGTTCATGTTCAGGTTGGCCTGATGCAGCCAGAAGCGCTTCACCCGGGCCACGTCGATGTCGTTCTCCTGCAGGTGCGCGGCAATCAGCTCGGCCACCATCGGGCAGACGTCCTTGAACACCTTGCGGCCTTCCTGCACGAACAGCTTGTCGCGGGCGCCGATGCCCTCTTCCGCCGCGCGGTTGAGGAAGCCGAAGTTGTTGCGGATGTTGTTGGAGAACTGGGTCAGCAGCTTGGTGCTGACGACTTCGAACTGGTGCTTGGAGGTGGCCTTGTCGGCACGCTCCAGGATCACCGCGGTGGCAGCGTCACCGAAGATGAAGTGGCTGTCGCGGTCACGGAAGTTCAGGTGCCCGGTGCAGATTTCCGGGTTGACCATGAGGATGGCGCGGGCCTGGCCGGTCTGGATCGCGGTCACGGCCGCCTGGATGCCGAAAGTGGCGGAGGAACAGGCGACGTTCATGTCATAGCCGTAACCCTGGATGCCCAGGGCGGCCTGGACCTCGATGGCCACTGCCGGGTAGGCGCGCTGCAGGTTGGAGCAGGCGACGATCACGCCGTCGATGTCGGCAGCGGTACGGCCGGCACGCTCCAGGGCCTCGCGGGCAGCGCCCACGGCCATCTCGCAGAGGATGCCCCACTCGTCATTGGAGCGCTCGGGGATGCGCGGCACCATGCGCTGCGGATCGAGGATGCCGGCCTTGTCCACCACGAAGCGGCTCTTGATGCCCGAGGCCTTCTCGATGAACGCCACGCTGGATTCGGCCAGGGCTTCCACCTCGCCACGCTCGATGGCAGCGGCGTTCTCGGCGTTGAAGGCCTGCACGTAGGCGTTGAAGGAGGCCACGAGTTCTTCGTTGGAGATGCTGTTGGACGGGGTGTAAAGGCCGGTGCCACTGATCACGACGTTGTGCACGGTCGATCCTCTCGTTGCGGGGCTGTGACGGACACAGCCGGTTGGGCAGTTGGTTCGCCGGCCGACAGGGCGCGCCCGGCGTCTTGAATTGGGCCATCTCCGGGCAGCGGGATGGTGGGTGGAACGGGTTGGCAAGTCATCCGTGCCCCGGACCGGGCACAGCCCGCTCAGGATAACGGGGCAAGGCGCTCGCTGGCGGCGAAGTTTGCCACAGCACGGGCCTTTCTGGCGCCTGCCGGAACGCCACGGCAGACCACCGGGCATTTCGGTAGCCTCGCCACAATCAGAAAAAACCAATCAATTCATAAACAAGCGCTCACATGCAACCGATCCGACTGGCAGGCACACTCCCTGCCCACTGCTGCCTGCGTCGAGTCGAGAAGCGGGCACGCAGACGAGGAGCAGCGCGCATTCACGCGACTGCGTCAACACAAGCCGAACAGGAACTTTCGACATGGAAGTAAAAAACGATAACCCCTACCAATCTCCAGAAGCGGAACTCCAAGCAGGGGAGATCGCCCACGAAACGGCCAACCCGCTATACCGGATCAGCGCTGTCGGCTGGGCCACCCTTTTCGGTACACCACTGGCCGGAGCCTGGATCGTGATGCACAACCTCCAACTACGAGGCAAGGCCAACAAAGGGGCGTTGGTATGGACAGGCTCGATCGTCCAACTGCTACTCATTTGCGGACTGATCTGGCTCCTGCCGGAAAGCGTTCCGGCGCTGCCGTTCACCGTCGTTCAGGTCGTAACGATGCTCATGTTCGCCAGCGCCTTGCTGGAGGACGACATCAACCAGCATGTCGAGGAAAACGGAGCCTTCCTGTCCAACTGGCAAGCGGTGGGTGTCGGCGTGGTGTTCATGCTCGGCGTTTATGCACTGGTGTACCTAAGTGCCTTGATCTAGGCAGCTCAACTGCCCTCGCAGCGCGAGGGCAACAGGCCTTACAGGTGGCGGCTGATGCGCGCCTGGAGGGCTTCCAGCTCAGCGGGGTCGGCCTTCTGGCTGGCGTGGACGCCGAGGCCTTCACCCTCGTAACGGGGAATGATGTGGAAGTGCAGGTGAAACACGGTCTGCCCGGCCGGGGCGCCGTTGAACTGGGCCACCTGGACACCAGCCGGCTTCAGCTCCTCGGTGATGACGCGGGACAGGCGCTGCACCACCGCCATGACCTTCGCCAGCGCCTCCGGGTCCACGTCCAGCAGGTTGCGCGCCGCCGAACGCTTGGGGATCACCAGGGCATGGCCGTAGGACTGCGGGAACAGGTCGAGGAAGGCGAGCACGTCGTCGTCCTCGTAGAGCCTGTAGCACGGGGCATCGCCCCGGATGATCTGGGCAAAGATGTTCTGCGGATCGTAGGTACCGTGAAGGCTCATCGTGGCGCTCCATATGCCGACTGGTCAGCCGCGCACCTTACCCGCTGCGGCGTCGGAGTTGAACCCCCGGCGCCGTTCTGGCGTCACCCGGTGCGCTCCAGCACCACCACCCGGTTGCGCCCCTGGGACTTGGCCAGGTAGAGGGCCTGGTCCGCTGCGCAGATCCAGTCCTCCACCGAGGCCATGCGCCCGTCGAAGACGGCCAGGCCGACGCTCAGCCCCACATCGCCTTCTTCGCGGGCGATCTTCTCGCGCAGGCGCTCCAGCAGCACCCGGGCGCCCTCCTCCTGGGTCATCGGCAGCAGCACACAGAATTCGTCGCCGCCATAGCGCCCGCACAGGTCGGTGTCCCGCAGGGTCTCACGCAGGTCGCGCCCAAGGCGCTCCAGCAGTTCGTCGCCGGCCAGGTGGCCACGGGTGTCGTTGACGGCCTTGAAGTGATCCAGATCCACCAGCGCCAGGCAGGCGGGCTGGCCACCCCGTTGGCAGCGGAGGAATTCCTGCTGGGCCTGCTCGGTCCAATGGCGGCGGTTGTAGAGGCCGGTGAGGCTGTCGGTCTGGCTCAGGGTGCGCAGCGCCTTGCGGCTGCGCGCCACGCTCTGGGCCAGGTCATAGAGGGTGGCGCCGATCACCAGGGGCTGCAGCAGCAGCATCGGCAGGCACAGCAGCAGGTGCTGCAGGGTGATGGGGCTGTGAAAGGTGAAGCCGAACACCAGGACGCCCGCTGCCACACCCGCCAGTTGGGCCAGCAACCCCTGGGCCACGAAGCGGATGCCGCCGGCCGCGACGTTGTTCGCCTGCAACATGGCGAAGGCCACGCAGGTGGCAAGCGGGCTGAAGCCGGCGGTGGCGATCCAGAAGGTGCCGGCGAAGGAGTCGAACAGGATGTGCCGGCGCTCGTTGCGCACCGGGTCCTGATAACTCCGGCTCAACACCAGGGCCGCCCAGGGCCAGACGAAGGAGAACAGCACCAGCAGCCCCCACACCCACGCCGGTCGGTGTAACTCCCACAGCGGCAGGGCCATGCACAAGGCGCCGACCGGCAGCCCCAGGGCACGGGGCAACAGGGCCCGCCAGACGAAGCGGCTGTGCCCGTGCCTGCCGGCAGGCGCTGCCGGGACGGTCCTGCTGCCGTTTTGCCTGGCCATGATCGTTCACCCTCGGGAGTCCTGCCGGGCTGTATAGCACGGCGCCATAACCCTCACCACGTACCTCGCGGCCCGTAGCCCGGGCTTCAGCCCGGGGAGGCATTGCGCAGATGGACCAGCACCTGCTCCACCCGCGCCTCCAGCGGGCCACTGAGCATTTGATAGCGCCAGCCGCGGCGTTGCAGTTCGGCGTGGTACCAGGCCTGCTGGCGGCGGCGGAAGGTTTCGTCCTGGCGGGTGCCGTCCTGCACGAAGGGGAAGTCGTCGGCGCAGAGGAAGGTGTGCGTGTAGGGGCGTTCGGCCAGGGTAGCCAGTTCGGCATCGGCGCGGCCGAACATCGCGTGGCTGTAGAACAGCGTGGTCAGCGCCGAGGTGTCGCAGACCAGGTAGCGCCCGGCCGTGAGTGCTGCCTGGTCCTCCCGGGCCATCTGCGTGCGGCCGATGTGCAGCAGGTCGTCGTAGTCCAGCGCGCCGTCCTTGGCCACCCAGTGCTCGCGGCCGAACTCAGCCACGCAGGGGGCATCGAGTACTGCGGCCAGGGCGATGGCGAGGCTGCTCTTGCCGGTGGATTCGCCGCCGAGCAGGACGATCCGTTCGACGAAGTCGGCGTGCACCTCGGGGGCGAGGAAGCCACGCAAGCCATGGGGATCGGCGCGCAGGCGGGTGCCGGAGACGGGCACGGCGAGGCGCTGCGGGTCGACGCAGACGTGCCGCACCGGGTGGCCGAAGACACCCGCCAGGTGCGCGGCGAACCCCTCGCCATAGCCCTCGCTGGTGAATACCGCGTCCACCGTGGTGCCGAACACCGCCTGGCAGAACTCGGCAACGAACTGGCGCGGCTCGAACTCGGGGGCGTCGTTGTGGGGCAGGTCGGGCAGGCGCTTGCCCTGCTCCCGCCAGGCCTGGATGCGGGCCGGGGTGACCACCTCGGCCTGCAACTCCGGGAAGCGCAGACGCAGCCAGCGCTCGCGGCGCCCGGCCTCGCAACCCGGCAGTTCGGGGAGGGACCAGCAAAGCAGCAACAGCCGCTCGCATTGCCCCTGGGCCGCGCGGATCAGCCGTTCATGGCCCAGGTGCAGCGGCGAGAACTTGCCCACCACCAGGCCGGTGCGAAAGGTCGCGCTCACCTCAGGCGGGCTCCTGCCCGGCCAGGGGCGTGGCGGCCTGGCGCAACTCACGGCGCCAGCGGTACAGGCCGTACCAGGCGTTGCACCAGAACAGGGTGTAGAGCCCGGCGGTGAGGTACAGCTCGCGGGAGGCGAAGAGCGGCACCGCCAGGGTATTCACCAGCAGCCAGGCGTACCAGTTCTCCAGGCGCCGGCGCATCAGCAGCAGCTGCGCCAGCACGCTGAAGGTCAGCACCAGGGAATCCACCAGCGGTGCGTAGGCATCGGTGAAATGGTGCAACAGCGCCCCATAGGCCAGCGCCACCACCACGGCCAAAGCCGCCATCCGCAACAGGCTGGCCGGAGCGGTGCGGCTCACCGGCAGTTGGGTGCCGGCGTTGCCGTGCAGCCAGGCCCACCAGCCCAGGGCGCTGGTGATGATGAAGAAGCCTTGCAGGGTGACGTCGGCATAGAGCTGGGATTCGAAGAACAACCAGCCGAACAGCACGCAGCCGAGGATGCCGGTGGACCAGGTGTGCACGCTGTTGCGTGCGGCCAGCAGCACGGCGATCAGGTTCACCAGGTCGGCGACGAGTTCGAGGGTGGAAGGCATGGGGTCGTCCTTGTCCGATGCGGCCGGGTTCAGCCGAAGCGCTTGACCGCATCCAGCCAGTCGCGCTCCAGGCGCGCCTGCTCCGGGTCGAGCCCCAGGGCCAGCATCGCCTCGCGGTGCGCATCGATCTCGCGGACCATCTGGCTGAGGTCGGAGGTGTTGCCGTCCAACTGGTGCATCTGGGTCACGCCCAGGTGATAGAAGCGCAGCAGCTTCATCGCCGCCGGGTCGTTCACGGCAACGCCGGCCTTGACCCGGTGCATCAGGTTGGTGACGCGCATCAGGCTGCGCTTGAGCCCCCAGCCATAGACCGCCGGCGCCATGAACGGGCGCGGCCAGAACTGCAGGCGCACCAGGGCCACCGTCACCGCCAGCCCGGCCAGCACGCCGGCCAGGTTCCAGCGGAAGTTGTCGCCACCGGGGGTGCCGAACAGCTGCACGCTGGCGGTGGCGAACAGCATGGCCAGGGCGATGAACAGCACGGCGATGCCGATGGCGATGCGCCGGGTCTTCTCGCGGTACAGCTCGGGGCTCATGGGGCGGATTTCGAACAGCACGTCACTCACGGATCAACCCTCCACCTGGGTCCACTGCTTGTTGAGACGCTTGTCGGAGACCGGCATCTTCGTCCCCAACTGCTGGGCGAAGAGGGACACGCGGTACTCCTCCAGCATCCAGCGGTACAGCACCAGCTCGGGGTCGCGCTTGCCTTCCTGGGCGTGCTTGGCCAGGCGTGCCTGGTACTGCTCCCAGTAGCCGGCCAGCTCGCCGGACCAGACGCGGTCGCGCTGCAGTTGGGCGCCGATCTTGTCGAAGCGCTGCTCGATGGCCTTGAGGTAGCGCGGCACTTCCTTCAGCCATTCGCCCGGGGTCTCGCGGACGAAACCGGGGTACACAAGGTTGCCCAACTGCGCCTTGATGTCGTTGAGCGCCACCGCCTGGGCCAGGTCGATGCGGCCCTTGAAGCGCTTCTGCAGGCCATGCCAGAGCTTGAGGATGTCCAGGGTCAGGCGGGCCAGGCGTTCGGCATGTTCGGCCCAGGCGCCGCGCTTCTTCTCTGCCAGCGAGGCCAGGGCGGCGCCATCGCGGGGCAGGTTGGCTTCGCCGTCGAGGATGCAGTTGTCGAGGCTGGCCAGGAGGATGTCCTCCACCAGCGCGTCGACCCGGCCCATGTCGCGGTACAGCAGGCCCAGTTCGGTGAGGCCCGGCAGCTTGCCGCGCAGGTACTTGGCCGGCTCGTCCAGTTGTTGCAGCAGCAGGCGCTGCAGGGCGCGGCGGTGCTGCCAGTCGGCCTCGGCCTGGGTGGGGAAGCGGCTTTCCTTGACGCTGCCGCCCTCCTCCACCAGCGCCGGGTAGACGGTCATGGACAGGCCGGCAACCTTCTGCTGGGTCTTCTCCGCCACCTGGGCGAAGCCCTTGGCTTCCACCGGGCGCTGCTCGCCCTGCTTCTGCGGGATGGCCAGGGCGGCCTGGCTGGCCTCGGCGAAGCGCGCGGTCAGCTCGGCCAGGTCGCGGCCTTCGCCGAGGAACTTGCCGCGCGCGTCCACCACTTCGATGTTCATCTTCAGGTGGTGCTCCAGCAGGCCGGCGGCTTCCGCCCAGGCCTCCTCGGGCACGCGGGCGCCGGTCATGCGCTGCAGTTCGCGGCCCAGCGCCTCGGGCAGCGAGCCCTGGGCGAAGGCCAGCTTGGCCAGCGCGGCCTTCACGAAATCCGGCACCGGCACGAAGTTCTTGCGGATGGCCTTGGGCAGGTTGCGCACCAGGGCCACGCACTTGGCTTCCAGCAGGCCGGGCACCAGCCAGTCGAGGCGCTCGGCAGGCAGTTGCGGCAGCAGGGGCGCGGGCACCCGCAGGGTCACGCCGTCACGCGGGTGGCCGGGTTCGAAGTGGTAGTCCAGCGGCAGTTGCAGCTCGCCGATGCGCAGGGTGTCCGGGTACTGCGCGGCGGTGACTTCGCTGGCTTCGCGGGCCAGCACGTCCTCCTCGCGCATGATCAGCAGCTCGGGGTTCTTCGCCCGCTCGCGCTCGTACCACTTCTCGAAGCTGGCGGTCTGGTAGAGGTCCTCGGGCAGGCGCGCGGCGTAGTAGCCGAAGAGGGTTTCCTCGTCGGCGAGGATGTCGCGGCGGCGGGCCTTGGCCTCCAGCTCGTCGAGCCGTTCCAGCAACTGGCGGTTGGCGGCCAGGCACTTGGCGCGGCTGTGGATCTCACCGCGCACCAGGCCCTCGCGGATGAACAGCTCGCGGGCCACCGGCGGGTCGATGGGGCCGTAGTGCACCGGGCGGCGACCGACCACGATCAGCCCGTAGAGGGTGACCTGCTCGTAGGCCACGACCTGGCCACGGCGCTTCTCCCAGTGCGGCTCCAGGTGGTTCTTCTTCACCAGGTGGCCGGCCAGGGGTTCCAGCCAGTCGGGGTCGATCTTGGCGACCATGCGCGCGAACAGCTTGGTGGTTTCCACCAGCTCGGCGGCCATGATCCACTGCGGGCGCTTCTTGGCGATCACGGTGGAGGGGTGGATCCAGAAACGCCGCTGGCGGGCGCCGAGGTAGTCGCCGTCCTCGCTCTTCTGGCCGATCTGGCTGAGCAGGCCGGAGAGCAGCGCCTTGTGCACGCGCGGGTAGTCCGCCGGCTCCTTGTTGAGGGTCAGCTTGAGCTCGCGGCAGATCAGCGTCAGTTGGCGGTGGGCGTCGCGCCACTCGCGCAGGCGCATGTAGTTGAGGAAGTTCTTGCGGCACCAGGTGCGCAGGGCGTTGGAGCCCAGCGCCTGGCGCTGCTCCTCGAAGCCGCGCCAGAGGTTGACCAGCGCGGCGAAGTCGGAGTCGGCGTCCTTCCACTGTGCGTGGGCCTGGTCGGCGGCCTGCTGGCGATCCATCGGCCGTTCGCGCGGGTCCTGCACCGAGAGCGCGCTGGTGATCAGCAGCACCTCGTCGAGGCTGCCCTGGTGGGCAGCCTCCAGCAGCATGCGGCCCAGGCGCGGGTCCACCGGCAGGCGTGCCAACTGGCGGCCCAGGGGCGTGAGCTGGCCCTCGCGGTTCACTGCCGAGAGCTCCTGCAGCAGGGTGAAGCCGTCGCTCACCGCCTTGCCGTCCGGCGGCTCGATGAAGGGGAAGTCGGCGATGTCGCCCAGGCGCAGGTGGAGCATCTGCAGGATCACCGCCGCCAGGTTGGTGCGCAGGATCTCCGGGTCGGTGAATTCGGGGCGGCCGAGGAAGTCCTCCTCGCTGTACAGGCGCACGCAGATACCCGGCTCCACGCGGCCGCAACGGCCCTTGCGCTGGTTGGCGCTGGCCTGGGACACGGCTTCGATGGGCAGGCGCTGCACCTTGGCGCGGTAGCTGTAGCGGCTGATGCGCGCGGTGCCGCTGTCGATCACGTAGCGGATGCCGGGCACCGTCAGCGAGGTTTCGGCGACGTTGGTGGCGAGCACGATCTTGCGGCCCGGCATGGGCGCGAAGATCTTCTGCTGCTCGGCCGGGGTCAGCCGTGCATAGAGCGGCAGCACCTCGGTGTGGCGCAGGTTGGCCTTGCGCAGCACCTCGGCGGCGTCGCGGATCTCGCGCTCGCCGGGGAGGAACACCAGCACGTCGCCCGGGCGCTTGCCTTCGGCGCGCTCGTGGTCGGCGATCTCGTCCAGGGCGCGGAGGATGCCCTGGTCCACCGACAGGTCGTCGAACAGCGGCTCGCCGTTCTCGTCCACCTCGGCGGCCAGGGGCCGGTACCAGGTGTCCACCGGGTAGGTGCGGCCGGAAACTTCGACGATGGGCGCATCGCCGAAGTGCTTGGAAAAGCGCTCCAGGTCGATGGTCGCCGAGGTGATGATGAGTTTCAGGTCCGGGCGACGCGGCAGCAGGGTCTTCAGGTAGCCCAGGAGGAAGTCGATGTTCAGGCTGCGCTCGTGGGCCTCGTCGACGATGATCGTGTCGTAGCGCTCGAGCAGGCGGTCGTGCTGGGTCTCGGCCAGCAGGATGCCGTCGGTCATCAGCTTGATCAGGCTGCGCTCGTTGGACTGGTCCTCGAAGCGCACCTGGTAGCCCACCAGTTCGCCCAGGGGCGTGCCGATCTCCTCGGCCACGCGGGTCGCCACGCTGCGCGCGGCCAGCCGGCGCGGCTGGGTGTGGCCGATCAGGCCATGGGTGCCGCGGCCGATCTCCAGGCAGATCTTCGGCAACTGGGTGGTCTTGCCCGAGCCGGTCTCGCCGGCGATCACCAGCACCTGGTGCTTCTCCAGCGCAGCCTTGATCTCGTCGCGCTTGGCGGCGATGGGCAGGGCGTCGTCGTAGCGCATGGGCGGCACACTGCTGCGGCGCGCCTCAACCTTGGCGCAGGACGCCTGGAAGCGCTCCAGCCACTGGGCGAGCTTCGCCTCGTCCGGCTTCTTGTGCAGCTCGTGGAGCTGGCGGCGCAGGCGATGGCGGTCGGCGATCAGGGCGTGGTCGAGGTTCTTGTGCAGGGAGGCGATGTCGGTCATCAGGCGCTGGGCAATCGTGGCAAAGGCGCGATTGTCGCAGATTCCGCCCCCGCACCGCATCGGGGCACCGATGCCTTGGCTGAGCGGGTTGCAGCGGGATTCGTCCCCGGGCTGAGCCCCAGGGCCACCGGCGTCTGCGCCATGGGGCGCACAGAAAAGAGCGAGCCCCGCAGGTGCGGGGCTCGTTCATGCCGGGACGGATCAGCCCTTGAGCTTCTTCAGTTCCTGGTCACGCAGTTCACGGCGCAGGATCTTGCCGACGTTGGTGGTCGGCAGGCTGTCGCGGAACTCGACGGAGCGCGGGACCTTGTAGCCGGTGAGGTTGGCGCGCATGTGCTGCATCACCTCGTCCTTGGTCAGGCTGGCGCCCGGCTTGACCACCACGAAAACCTTGATCGCCTCGCCGGACTTCTCGTCCGGGACGCCGATGGCGGCGCATTGCAGGACGCCCGGCAGGGTGGCGAGCACGTCTTCCAGCTCGTTGGGGTACACGTTGAAGCCGGAGACCAGGATCATGTCCTTCTTGCGGTCGACGATGCGCATGTAACCGTCTTCCTGGATCAGGCCGATGTCGCCGGTCTTCAGCCAGCCGTCCGCCGAGAGGATCTCGTCGGTGGCGTCCTGGCGCTGCCAGTAGCCCTTCATCACCTGCGGGCCCTTGACGCACAGTTCGCCGATGGCACCGATGGCGAGGTCGTTGCCCTCGTCGTCCACCACCTTGCACTGGGTCGAGGGGACCGGGATGCCGATGGTGCCGATCTGGATGCTCTGGAACGGGTTCACCGACACCACGGGGCTGGTCTCAGTCATGCCGAAGCCTTCGCAGATGGCGCAGCCGGTGACCTCTTTCCAGCGCTCGGCCGCAGCCAGTTGCAGGGCCATGCCGCCGGACAGGGTGAGCTTGAGGGCGGAGAAGTCCAGCTTGCGGAAGTCCTCGTTGTTGCACAGGGCAACGAACAGGGTGTTGAGGCCGACGAAGCCGGTGAACTTCCAGTTGCCCAGCTCCCTGACCATCGCCGGCAGGTCGCGCGGGTTGCTGATCAGGATGTTGTGGTTGCCGGTCAGCATCATCGCCATGCAATGGAAGGTGAAGGCGTAGATGTGATAGAGCGGCAGCGGGGTGATGAGCACCTCGCACCCTTCATTGAGGTTGGCGCCCATCAGCGCCTTGCACTGCAGCATGTTGGCGATGAGGTTGCGATGGGTGAGCATCGCGCCCTTGGCCACGCCGGTGGTGCCGCCGGTGTACTGCAGCACGGCAACGTCGTTGGCGGCCGGCGAGGCTTCGCGCACGGCCTTGCCCTGGCCCTTGGCCAGTGCGTGGTTGAGCTTGACGGCCTGGGGCAGGTGGAAGGCCGGCACCATCTTCTTCACGTACTTGATGACGCTGTTGACCAGCAGGCGCTTGAGCGGCGGCAGCAGGTCACCCACTTCGGTCACCACTACGTGACGGATGCCGGTCTTGGGCAGCACGCTCTCGGCCAGGTGGGCCATGTTGGCCAGGCACACCAGGGCCTTGGCGCCGGAGTCGTTGAACTGGTGCTCCATCTCCCGCGCGGTGTACAGCGGGTTGGTGTTCACCACCACCAGGCCGGCGCGCAGGGCGCCGAAGACCACGACGGGGTACTGCAGGACGTTGGGCAGTTGCACGGCGATACGGTCGCCGGGCTGCAGGTCGGTGTGGTTCTGCAGGTAGGCGGCGAAGGCACCGGAGAGTGCGTAAAGCTCACCGTAGGTGAGGGTCTTGCCCAGGTTGCTGAATGCGGGCTTGTCGGCAAAGCGTTGGCAGGACTCTTTCAATACCGCCTGAATGTTGGGGTAAGCGTCGGCATTGATTTCCGCAGGAACGCCTGCTGGATACTTGTCCGTCCAGAAGTTATCGGTCATGGAAAGCCCACTCCTGAGCAACAGCTGATCTTCACTGCACGAGGCAGTTGTTTTTTGTGGTCTGTGCGGTTTCAGGCCCTTCCCAGGGCGAAAAGCGCGCCGAGATTATCAGCTTTGAAAAAAGGCGACCAGAGCCAAATAGACCCTTTCCAGTCAACAAAATGACCAAACAAAACCAATCAGTCACCTTTAGAGCAAACCACCTAACCGGCGTAGAAAGCGCGTTCCAGGGCGGTTTGTGAACCCTCGCACACTGCCGGGCGACAGGTGCGAGGGCCGGAGGGGGTGGATCAGGCGATGTCGCGCAGCTCGCGACGGAGGATCTTGCCAACGGGCGTCATGGGCAGGGCGTCCTTGAGGACGATGTGCTTGGGCACCTTGTAGCCGGTGAAATTCTCCTTGCAGTAGGCCTTCAGCTCCTCGACGGAAACGCCGCCCTCGCGGGGGACGACGAACAGCTTCACCGCCTCGCCGGACTTCTCGTCGGGCACGCCGATGGCCGCGCAACTGGCCACCTTCGGGTGAGCCATGACCACGTCCTCGATCTCGTTGGGGTAGACGTTGAACCCGGAGACGATGATCAGGTCCTTCTTGCGGTCGACGATGCGCACATAGCCATCCGGGTCGATCACGGCAATGTCGCCGGTCTTCAGCCAACCCTCGGCGTCCAGCACCTCGACGGTGGCTTCGGGCCGGTTCCAGTAGCCCTTCATCACCTGCGGGCCCTGGATGCACAGCTCGCCGCGCTCGCCCAGGGGCAGTTCGTTGCCGTCGTCGTCGATCACCTTGAAGGCGGTACCGGGCACCGGGATGCCGACGGTGCCCAGGCGGGCCAGGGCACCGTAGGGGTTGGCGCTGGCCACCGGGGAGGTTTCGGTGAGGCCGTAGCCCTCCACCACGGTGCAGCCGGTGACAGCCTGCCAGCGCTCGGCGGTGGCCTTGACCAGGGCGGTGCCGCCGGAGTTGGTGACCTTGAGGTTGGAGAAGTCCAGGTCCTTGAAATCGGGGTTGTCCATCAACGCGACGAACAGGGTGTTGAGGCCCAGCAGCGCGGAGAAGCGCCACTTCTTCAGCTCCTTGACGAAGCCGGGGATGTCGCGAGGGTTGGTGATCAGCACGTTGAGGTTGCCGTTGACCATCATGCACATGCAGTTCGCGGTGAAGGCATAGATGTGGTAGAGCGGCAGCGGCGCGATCATGATCTCCTGGCCCTGCTTCATCAGCGGCTGGCCATCCGGCCCCAACTGCGAGAGGCAGGCGTTGACCTGCTGCATGTTGGCCACCAGGTTGCCATGGGTGAGCATCGCGCCCTTGGCCACGCCGGTGGTGCCACCGGTGTACTGCAGCACGGCGAGGTCGTCCAGGCTGACACTGACCGGCTTGAGGGCGTGTCCCCTTCCCTGGCGCAGGGCGTCCTTGAAGGACACGGCCTGGGGCAGGTGGTAGTCCGGCACCATCTTCTTGACCTTCTTCACCACGGTGTTGACCAGCCAGCCCTTGAGGCTGGGCAGCATGTCACCCATGCGGGCTTCGATCAGGTGCTCGATCTCGGTGTCGGGCAGCACTTCCTGCACCAGCTTGCCGAACAGGTTGATGTACACCAGGGCCCGCACGCCGGCGTCCTTGAACTGATGGCGCATCTCGCGGGCGGTGTAGAGGGGGTTGGTGTTGACCACCACCAGGCCGGCACGCAGGGCGCCGAACACGGCGATGGGGTACTGCAGGACGTTGGGCATCTGCACGGCGATGCGGTCGCCGGGCTTGAGGTCCGTGTGCTTCTGCAGGTAGGCGGCGAAAGCGGCGGAAAGGCGGTCCAGCTCGGCGTAGGTCAGGGTCACGCCCAGGTTGTGGAAGGCCGGGCGGTCGGCGAATTTCTTGCAGGAACGCTCGAACACCTCGACCACGGAACGGTAGGCCGCCAGGTCGATCTGGTCCGGTACGCCGGCAGGGCGTTTGTCGCTCCAGAAATCAGGTTGCATTGTTGTTGTCCTCATTTGCCCTGAGTGTGTCTGGCCCGCGCTGCGGGGCTGCCCGGAAAGTAGCAGGTCCGCCCGCAAGCGCAAATACGCGAAGCGCTCTCATTGATCCTGTGAATCTCGCCGCAACAACCCGTGCCTGAGCGGCTGAACAAAGGCTGTCGAAACGGTCTGCGCAGGACCGAACGGTCACGCATCGCTGCCCCTTTGCGCCGCCCCGGCCCCCGTGCACAATGCGCCGATCACTCCACTCCCCGCCAAAAGGATTGGCCATGCACCACGACGCTTTCTGGCTCACCGCCAGTGATGCTGCCCCGCTCTACGTGAACCGCTGGAGCGGCGAGGAGCCACCCCGGGCGGTGGTGATGATCGCCCACGGCATGGCCGAACACAGCGGCCGCTACGCGCGGCTGGCAGCGGCGCTGGTGGCAGCGGGGATCGAGGTCTACGCCCACGACCAGCGCGGCCACGGTCGCACCGCCCAGCACGGCATCCTCGGCCTGTATGCCGAGCATGACGGCTGGAACAAGGTGATCGCCGACCTCGCGGCCCTCAACCACCACATCCGCCAGCAGCACCCGCAGGTGCCGATCATCCTGCTCGGCCACAGCATGGGCAGCTACATCGCCCAGGGTTACCTGATGAGCCACAGCTGCAGCCTGCAGGGCGCCATCCTTTCCGGCTCCAACTACCAGCCGGTGGGGCTGTACCGCGCGGCCGCCGTGGTGGCGCGGCTGGAACGCTGGCGCCAGGGCCCGAACGGGCGCAGCGCGCTGATCGAGTTCCTCTCCTTCGGTTCGTTCAACAAGGCCTTCAAGCCCAACCGCACGCCCTTCGACTGGCTCAGCCGCGACCCGGACGAGGTGGACAAGTACGTCAACGACAGCCTCTGCGGCTTCCGCTGCACCAACCAGTTGTGGCTCGACCTGCTTGGCGGGCTTCAGAACATCACGCCCATCGACCACCTGGCGCAGATCGACCCGGACCTGCCCCTGCTGGTGATCGGCGGCGCGTGCGACCCGGTCAGCGATGGCAAGCGCCTGGAGGACCTGGCCAATGCCCTGCGCTCGGCCGGTGTACGCGACGTGCAACTGAGGATCTACCCCGACGCCCGCCATGAGTTGTTCAACGAGACCAACCGTGACGAGGTGACGAATCATCTGCTCGACTGGCTGGGGCACGCCCTCGCCCACGGTCGGGCCTGCCAACCGAACAAGGAGACGCCATGAGCCAGGTAACCAACTTCACCTACGACGCCCTGGAAGTCGGCCAGAAGGCCAGCTATGCGAAGCAGGTGGAGGAGCGTGACATCCAGTTGTTCGCCGCCCTGTCCGGCGACCGCAACCCGGTGCACCTGGATGCCGAGTACGCGGCCGGCACGCTGTTCAAGGAGCGCATCGCCCACGGCATGTTCAGCGGCGCCCTGATCAGCGCGGCCATCGCCTGCGAGCTGCCCGGGCCGGGCACCATCTACCTGGGCCAGCAACTGAAGTTCACCCGCCCGGTGAAGCTGGGCGACAGCCTGACCGTGGAACTGGAGATCCTCGAGAAGCTGCCGAAGAACCGCGTGCGCATCGCCACCCGCGTGTTCAACCAGAACGCCGAACAGGTGGTGGACGGCGAGGCCGAGGTACTGGCGCCCAAGCAATCGCTCGCCATCGAGCTGCCGGAGCTGCCGCCGATCACCATCGGCTGAACACCGCAGCCCAGATGAAAGAAGCCCGGCAGTCGCCGGGCTTTTTCGTTCCGGGGGAGCTTTCGGCTAGTCCTGCACCTGCGGCTGATCCCCGACCGTGACACTGGCAGTCATCCCCGCACTGAGCTGGATGTCCTCCGGCACCGGGTCGAGCCTGATCCGCACCGGGATGCGCTGTGCCAGGCGCACCCAGTTGAAGGTCGGTTCGACGTTGGCGAGCAATTGGCCGTCCGGGCTGGCGTTGCGGTCGGTGATGCCGCGGCTGACGCTTTCCACGGTGCCCTTGAGCGGCTGGCCGGCGCTCATCAGCCAGATGTCCACCGGCGCGCCGACACGAATGCCGGGCAGCTTGGTCTCCTCGAAGTACGCCTGCACATAGAAGGACCGGTCGTCCACCAAAGCCATCACCGGCTGCCCGGCGCTGGCGTAGTTGCCCTGGGCCAGGCGCAGGTTGGTGACCTGGCCGCTGCGCGGCGCACGGACTTCACTGCGTGCCAGGTTCAACTCGGCGACTTTCACGTCGGCCTGGGCCTGGCGGTATTCGCCCCTAGCAATGTCGGCGTTGATCTGGGCGTTCTCCCGCAGTTCCGCACTGATGGCCTGGGGGCCGAGGCTGGCGCGGCGTGAGGCCTCGTGCTCACGCAGGCGCAGTTGCTGCTGGCGGGTCTCGGCGACGGCCCGGGCCTTTTCCAGGGCCGCCTCGTAGCGGTCGCGGTCGATGGTCATCAGCAGGTCGCCGGCCTTCACCTGCTGGTTGTCGCGGACCTTCAGGTCCACCACCCAGCCGGATACGTCCGGTGCTATCACCACCACGTCGGCGCGGATGCGCGCGTCCCGCGTCCAGGGCGCGAGCATGTAGTGCTGCCAGAGGCTGTAGCCCCCCACAACGGCGGCGGCGACCAGCGCCAGGGTGACAACGACACGCAAGGTGGAGCCCATGGTTTTCTCCTTCACCAGTGCCCGAAGACGGCGACCAGCACCGACAGCACACAGACATAGAGGGCGGTATCGAACAGCGCCTCGTGCCAGATCCAGCGCGCCAGGCCCAGCCGCTGCAGCACCAGGCGCAGTACGCCGGTCACCAGCAGCGCCGCCAGGGCGTAGATCAGCAGCGGGCTGAGCAATACGCCGCCCAGTGACCATTCACGCAAGCCCATGGCTCGCCTCCTGTTGTTCACACCACTGCCGCCAGCTTTGCCGCAACTGCAGCAAGGCCGCCAGGGCCAGCCGCCGGTCGATGCTGTTGCCGGCCTCGCGCAGGGCCTGGATCAGTTGTTCGGACGGCACGTCCATCGCATCCGCCCGCTCCGGCGCCGGCCCCTGCTCCAGCAATGGCCCGATCCGTGAGAGAAAGCGCGCCTCGGAGGCGCCGAGGGAGCGCTCCCCCGCCGCCAGGCAACGGCGCAGGTGCAATAGCTCATCGCCTATGTCGAGGCTGGTGATGCCATCGTCCCAACGGTTGCGGGACTGGCTGGGCAGCGCCGGGTAGTGGCGGGCCAGTTGCAGCAGGCGGTCGGCCATGCGCCCACCGAACCAGTTCTCCGCCCCCGCCAGGGTGCGGTGGGTGAGCCGGCCCAGGTCGCTGAAGGTGGCCCGCAGCAGCCGCCGCCCATGCCAGCCGGGGTGAGTCAGCACGATGAGGCGGAACACCAGCACGGCGAAACCGACCCCCAGCAGGATGGACAGGGCTTCGTTGAGGAACACTGCAACGTCGAAGTGCATGGTGTTCTGCGGCGCGCACAGCACGATGAAGTGCAGGCAGAACGAAGTGGCTGTGCCGCTCAGGGCCGGCCGTGCCATGCCCAGGGTGCCGAAGAACAGCGGCACGCCGAGGGCCATGCAGAGCAGCGGGAAGCCGCTGAACTGGGGCAGTACCACCTGGCCGATGAAGAAGGCCACCGGCAGCGCATAAAGGATGCCGCGCAGGAACATCAGGCCGATCTGCGCGGCGTTCTCGCGGCTGGCAAAGAGGCTGCAGACCACGCAGGTGAGGGTCAGCGCGCCGATGGAGAAAGTCCAGGCGGTGGCCATCCAGAAGGTCGCCAGCCCGAGGAAGGCCAGCCCGCTGCGGGAGCCATAGAGCAAGGCCGTGGGCAGGTCGTGGTGCCAGGACAGGGGCGCCGAACTGTCCTCGCTGGAAGCGCCACGCTCCACGGTCTCCAGCGCTGCGGCGGCGGCAAGCACCTGGCGGAGGGTGACCGCCAGGCGGCCCAGGCAGTATTGCTGCACCACGCTCAGCCCGGGGGATTCGGCCGCCTCCAGCAGGCCCTGCCCCAGGGCTTCGAGGCGGGCCGGATCGGGTGACTCCAGCGCCTGTCGCACGGCATCCAGCCAGGGGGCCAGGCGCTCGGCCTCGTCGCTCGACAGTTGCCGCCACTGGCGCGCCACCCCGCGTGCCAGGCGCAGCACACTGAGCAGGTCGCGGCTGAGCACCCGCAAGGCAGCGGCGCGGCGCCGTCCGCGAGCGCCCTCGAACCAGGCGTGCTCGCGCTGGGCGTCCACGGCCACCAGGCGCCCCAGGACGCCCAGCAGCCCCTGGCGCTCGTAGGGCGCGCCGTCCAGGGCCGAGTGGGCCGCACGGATGCCGCTCTCCCAGGCCTCGGTGGCCTGGCGCACCAGTTGGCGCTCCACACGCTGCGGCCAGATCAGCGCGCTGGTGGCGGTGGCACAGAGGATGCCGAGGCAGATTTCGGTGCAGCGGGCCACGGCCTGGTCGAAGACGTTGAGCGGGTGGGCGATGGCCGGCAGGCCGATGATGGCCACCGTGTAACCGGCCAGGACGAAGGCGTATGACCAGGCACTGCGCAGCAGGGTGGAGGCCGCCGTACACAGCGCCAGCCAGGCGGCGAGGACAAAGAGGAACAGCCAGGGCGTCTGGGCGAACAGCGCCATGATCACCACCGCCATGGTGGTTCCTACCAGGGTGCCGAGCAGCCGCGCCAGGCCCTTCTGCACCACCATCCCGGACAGCGGCTGGGCCACGATGAAGGCCGTCATCAGCGCCCATTGCGGCTGCTCCAGGCCGAAGCGCAGCGCACACCAGAGCGCCAGGCCACCCCCGAGCAGTGTCTTGATGGCGAACTGCAGGGCCGGGAGGTCGGGGGCGAGGAAGGCCTTCAAGGTTTCACGCACGTCGAAAACCTTGGAAGAGTCGCGGCAAGCATAGGCGGCCTTCAGCCTGCATGGCACCGCTGTGGATTCGTCTGACCATCTCCCCTCCTTCCCTGTCGAACAGCTCTGAATCGCGCCATCCGGCGTAGGCCCCCTGGAAAATTGACCTGGATCAGTTCCCCGCAGACCTTGTGGGGCGGGGCCCGCAGCTATTGATCCAGATCAATTTCGGCACCCTGGCCCGGGTCTACCTTTGACCCATCGAAACAAGACGCCAGACGCAGGAGGCCCTTATGTTCGTCGATGTTGTGGTTCTAGCCGGTATCGGCACTGTTGGCCTGATGCTCGCCTTCTTCGGTGGCGTCGGATACTTCATCTGGAAGGACTCTCACAAGCGTGACAAGAAAGCGTGAGTTGAGTTCTCCAGGTACACAGGCACGCAAGGCACCTCGGGCGACTTCGGTCGCCCTTTTTTTCGTCCGTCGAAAATAGCCCGGCACCGGGCGACACTCTGACCGCAGCCCATGACGGGCCGTTCAGGTTGGCGTTCAGCGCTTCTTCGGTTTGCTGCGGTTCTTCTTCGCCTTGCCCAGCGGCAATGCTTTTTCGAACGCCTGGCGCATGTCCACCAGCCGTTTCTCGTGCAGGTCATGGATGCGCTTGTCGCGCTCGGCGCCGAAATCGATCAGCTTGTCGTCATTGCTCATGGGCGGATCCAGCGGAAGGTGAGGTTGAGGCGAGGCTGGCAGGTGGCTCGGGTCTTGGCCACCTGATGCTGCCAATGATGCTGCGTCGGACCGCTCATGACCAGCAGCGAACCGTGCGCAAGTTCCAGCGAATGCTCGATGCGCCCGCTGCCCTTGCGGCGCAGGTCGAAACGCCGGGTGCCGCCGAGGCTCACCGAGGCCACGGTGGGATCGGGCCCCAGCTCCGGCTCGTCGTCGCTGTGCCAACCCATGGAGTCCTGGCCGTCACGGTAGAGGTTCAGCAGCACGCCGTTGAATGGTTGCCCCACCTCCGCCTGCACGCGCTGGCGGATCGTCGCCAGCAGGGGCGTCCAGGCCAGCGGGCGGTGCACCAGCCCGGAATAGCGGTAGCTCGCTTCGGGGTCGCCGTACCAGGCCACCTGCCGAGGCACTCGGTACTCCTGGCCGTGCAAGTGTACGACCGGTTGCTCCCAGGGCGTTTCCGCCAGCAGCCCGGCCAGCCACTCGTCAGCTTCTTCCACTGCCAGCCACTGGCGCTCGTGGCGCAGGCAGGCGTTCGGCAGTTCAAGGGGCAGGTCGTCGAACAGGCTCATGGAATGACCGGTTGTGCAAAGGGGGCACAGATTCTGTCACGAGGTCAGACCTCGACGTCCACCCAGAGCCCCTGCCGCGGGAGGGTGTCGATCACCTCCTCGTCCGCCGGCTTCACCTCGCCCTCGGCCAGTTGCTCGGGGGTATACCCCCGGCGCTGACGGCGGCGCTGCTCCTCGCGGAGCATCTCCTCGGCCTCCTGGGGGTGACGGCGGTCCAGACCCACTTCGCTCTCGTGCTGGCTTTCCTGGGCCGGCGTCACGGGAGGAATATCGGGGCGCGGTTTGACCACGTCCTGCTGGGCGGTCACGGGAACCAGGCTGTGGGGGATCGGCGGCAACATGGTCAGACCCTCTGTCATTCAACCTGTCGGCAACACAGGCCGCACCTTTAGCGGCCTCGCTACACTATCTACCGCAAACGGGAACGCAAGTTCCGTCGCTCTTGGCCACGCGTTCCGCTAAACTAGCCGGCTTTTTTGCATGGCGGGAGACACGCATGGCGCAGCAGTACGAACCGGGGCAACGCTGGATCAGTGACAGCGAGGCAGAACTGGGCCTCGGAACCATCCTGACATCCGACGGGCGGCTGCTCACCGTGCTCTACCCGGCGACCGGCGAAACGCGCCAATATGCCCTGCGCAACGCCCCGCTGACCCGCGTGCGCTTCGCCCCGGGTGACGAGATCACCCACTTCGAGGGCTGGAAGCTCACCGTGCAGGAGGTCGACGACGTCGACGGCCTGCTGGTCTACCACGGCATCACTGCCCAGAACGAAGCCCGCACCCTGCCGGAAACCCAACTGTCCAACTTCATCCAGTTCCGTCTGGCCAGCGACCGTCTGTTCGCCGGGCAGATCGACCCGCTGAACTGGTTCAGCCTGCGCTACCACACCCTGCAGCACCAGAGTCGCCTGCTGCAATCCTCGCTGTGGGGCCTGTCCGGCGCCCGCGCCCAGCCCATCGCCCACCAGTTGCACATCGCCCGCGAAGTGGCCGACCGCATCGCGCCCCGCGTCCTGCTGGCCGACGAAGTGGGCCTG
Source organism: Pseudomonas sp. ENNP23 (assembly GCF_001728945.1). Taxonomy (NCBI): domain Bacteria; kingdom Pseudomonadati; phylum Pseudomonadota; class Gammaproteobacteria; order Pseudomonadales; family Pseudomonadaceae; genus Pseudomonas; species Pseudomonas sp. ENNP23. The sequence goes on along the minus strand of NZ_LYSP01000034.1, from coordinate 50,853 downwards.
GGCAAGACCATCGAGGCCGGCCTGGTGATCCACCGCCAACTGCTCTCCGGTCGCGCCAGCCGGGTGCTGATCCTGGTACCGGAAAACCTCCAGCACCAGTGGCTGGTGGAGATGCGCCGCCGCTTCAACCTGCAGGTCGCGCTGTTCGACGCCGAGCGTTTCGCCGAGAGCGATGCCAGCAACCCCTTCGAGGACACCCAGCTCGCCCTGGTGTCCCTGGAATGGCTGAAGGACAGCGAGCGCGCCCAGGATGCCGCCTTCGCCGCCGGCTGGGACCTGCTGGTAGTGGACGAAGCCCACCACCTGGTCTGGCACCCCGAGCACGCCAGCGACGAGTACCGCCTGGTGGAGCAGTTGGCCGAAGTCATCCCCGGCGTCCTGCTGCTGACCGCGACCCCCGAGCAACTGGGCCAGGAAAGCCACTTCGCGCGCCTGCGCCTGCTGGACCGCAACCGCTTCCATGACCTGGAAGCCTTCCGTGCCGAAAGCGCCCACTACCGCCCCATCGCCGAAGCGGTGCAGGAGCTGCTGGACGAGGGCCGCCTGTCTGCCGAAGCCCGGGCCACCATCGCCAACTTCCTCGGCAGCGAAGGCGAGACCCTGCTGGCCGCCGTCGCCGAGGGTGACAGCGACGCCTCCGCACGCCTGGTGCGCGAACTGCTGGACCGCCACGGCACCGGTCGCCTGCTGTTCCGCAACACCCGCGCCGCCGTCCAGGGCTTCCCCGAGCGCCAGCTGCACCCCTACCCGCTGCCCAACCCCAGCGAGTACATGGAGCTGCCGGTGGGCGACCACCCGGACCTGTACCCCGAGGTCAGCTTCCAGGCTCAGCAGGGCGAGGTCGACGAGAGCGAACGCTGGTGGCGCTTCGACCCCCGTGTCGAGTGGCTGATCGACACCCTGAAGATGCTGAAGAAGTTCAAGGTGCTGGTGATCTGCGCCCATGCCGAGACCGCCCTCGACCTGGAAGACGCCCTGCGCGTGCGCTCCGGCATCCCCGCCACCGTGTTCCACGAAGGCATGAGCATCCTCGAGCGCGACCGCGCCGCGGCCTATTTCGCCGACGAGGAATTCGGTGCCCAGGTGCTGATCTGCTCCGAGATCGGCTCCGAAGGCCGCAACTTCCAGTTCGCCCACCACCTGGTGCTGTTCGACCTGCCGGCCCACCCGGACCTGCTGGAGCAGCGCATCGGCCGCCTCGACCGCATCGGCCAGAAGCACACCATCCAGCTGCACGTGCCCTACCTGGAGAACAGCCCCCAGGAGCGCCTGTTCCAGTGGTACGATCGCGCGCTGAACGCCTTCCTCGCCACCTGCCCCACCGGCAACGCCCTGCAGCACCAGTTCGGCCCGCGCCTGCTGCCGCTGCTGGAAGACGCCGACGAAGACACCTGGGGTGCGCTGCTGAGCGAAGCCGAAGCGGAGCGCAAGCGCCTGGAAAGCGAGATGCATTCCGGCCGCGACCGCCTGCTGGAACTCAATTCCAATGGCGGCGGCGAAGGCCGCGCGCTGGTCGAGGCCATCCTCGAGCAGGACGACGAATTCGCCCTGCCGATCTACATGGAGTCCCTGCTCGACGCCTTCGGCGTCGACAGCGAGGACCACTCCGAGAACGCCCTGGTGCTCAAGCCCGGCGAGAAGATGCTCGACGCCGGCTTCCCCCTGGGCGACGACGAAGGCGTGACCATCACCTACGACCGCAACCAGGCCCTGTCCCGCGAGGACATGCAGTTCCTCACCTGGGAGCACCCCATGGTCCAGGGCGGCATGGACCTGGTGCTGTCCGGTTCCATGGGCAACACCGCCGTCGCGCTGATCAAGAACAAGGCCCTCAAGCCCGGCACCGTGCTGCTGGAGCTGCTCTACGTGAGCGAGGTGGTGGCGCCGCGCAGCCTGCAGTTGAGCCGCTTCCTGCCGCCGGCCGCGCTGCGCTGCCTGCTGGATGCCAACGGCAACGACCTGGCTTCCAAGGTGGCCTTCGACACCCTCAACGATCAGTTGGAAAGCGTGCCGCGCGGCAGTGCCAACAAGTTCGTCCAGGCCCAGCGCGACGTGCTCGCGGCGCAGATCCAGGTCGCCGAGGCCAAGATCCGCCCGCGCCACGAAGCCCGTGTGGCCGAGGCCACCAAGCGCCTCGCGGCCGAACTGGAAGAAGAACTGGCACGCCTGGAAGCGCTCAAGGCGGTCAACCCCAGCGTCCGCGACAGCGAGATCGAGGCCCTGCGCCGCCAGCGCGAAGAGGGTCTGGCGCTGATGGAGAAGGCCGCGCTGCGTCTGGAGTCCATCCGGGTACTGGTCGCCGGCTAAGCACCACCCGCCCACGAAAAAGCGCGCCTCGGCGCGCTTTTTCGTGGCAGCGGTATCAGGCCTGTGCCGCCGGCTGCTGCCCCTCGCGCATGTGCCGGGCGTCCCGCCCGAAGCAGCGCGCCGCCTGGAACAGCGCCAGGGTGGTCAGCCCCAGGGCCACCGGGATCAGGTACATGGCATCGTGCAGGCCCACGGCCTTGAAGGCCTCGGTCATCTCGCTGGCACCGGCCGCGTACATCGCCGCATGGGCGAAGTGGTCCGACAACAGCCCCACCACCACCGGCCCCAGGCCACCACCCAGCAGGTAGAGACCGGCGAAGAACAGCGCCATGGCCGTGGCCCGCAGGCGCGGCTCCACCACGTCCTGGATGGCGGTGTAGACGCAGGTGTAGAAGGTGTAGGCGAACAGCCAGCCGATGCTGAACACGCCCACGAACACCGCCACGTCGATGCGCCCGGAGACCAGCGCGAAGCCGGTGGCCAGGGTCGCCACCAGCAGGCTGCCGGTGGCCAGCAGCAGGCGGCCGCGCTCGGACTTCTCATGGGCCTTGTCCGCCAGCCAGCCGCCCAGAGTCAGCCCCACCAACCCGGTAAGACCGACGATGATGCCTGTGGCGACAGCAGCGCCCTGCAGGGACATCAGGAAGTAGCGCTGCAGCATCGGCACCATGAACGAGTTGCAGGCATAGGTGGCGAAGTTGAAGGCCAGCCCCGCCAGGGTCAGCCACCAGAAGGTGCGGATCGACAGCACCCGGCGCAGCGGGCGGTCCAGCGGCGTCTGGTCCTGGGTACGGTTGTCGGCGGCGCCGCGCTGCGGCTCCTTGATGAAGAACATGAACACCGCGAGGATCAGCCCCGGAATCGCCGCGATGACGAAGGGCGCCCGCCAACTGTCGAAGGCCTGCACCATGGCGCCGATGGTGAAGAAGGCCAGCAGCAGCCCCAGCGGCAGGCCGAGCATGAACAGGCCCATGGCGCGGGCGCGCTTGTTCGGCGGGAACAGGTCGCCGATCAGCGAGTTGGCAGCCGGGGCGTAGCTGGCCTCGCCGATGCCCACGCCCATGCGGATCAGCAGGAAGCTCCAGAAATTCCACGCCAGGGCGTTCACCGCCGTCAGCCCGCTCCACACCGCCAGGCCCCAGCCCATGATCTTCTTCCGCGAGCCGGTGTCGGCCATACGCCCCAGCGGCAGGCCGGCCACGGCGTAGACCAGGGTAAAGGCGGTGCCGATCAGCCCCAACTGGAAGTCACTCAGGCTCCACTCGTGGCGCACCGGTTCGATGATGATCGCCGGGATGGTGCGATCGAAGAAGTTGAACAGATTGGCCAGGAACAACAGGAACAGCACGCGCCAGGCATTGGCCGCTTGCGGGGAAGGCTGCATGGGTCGGTCTCTTTGTTGTTGGTGACCCGACAGACCGCCTGCCAGGCTTGTAAGGGCGAATCTAGAGGCTCGCCTTCCGGCTGTCTGCGAACATTCGCGCTGGTTATGGCAAACGATGGCGCCCTCCCCGACCAGGAGGTTGCGAGTTCATCCAGGGCTACCGCCCCCGATGGCTGGCGGACCTGCGTCCGATGCTGGAGGAATGGGGCGAGAGGCCGGCCCGCCGCTTCGCTGAGGCCGGCCCATAGGGTCACGCCGCCTTGAAGCGCGGCAACCAGGCAAGGCCGTCGCGGGTCGGCCCGCCGGGGCGATACTCGGCGCCCAGCCAGCCGGCGTAACTCACCTCGGCCAGAGCGGCGAGGGCCGGGGCGAAATCCAGCTCACCGCTACCGGGGGCGCCGCGCCCGGGGTGGTCGGCGAACTGCACGTGACCGATGGCGTTGCCCAGCAGGCGGATCGCCGCCACCGGGTCCAGTTGCTGGCGGGCCAGGTGATAGAGGTCGAGCTGGGCGGCAAAGTTGGGGCTTTCCACCGAGCGAACCAGGTCCAGCAACTGCTCGGGGGTGTTGATGAGGAAGCCCGGCATGTCGAACGGGTTGATCGCCTCGGCCAGCACCTGGATGCCCAGCGGGTGGAAGGTATCGGCGGCCTTGCGCAGGTTGGCCACCAGCGTGGCCAGCGCCTCGGGACGCGACACGCCATTGGCCAGGCGCCCGGGCAGTACGTTGATGCACTGCGGCTGCACCAGCGCAGCGTAGGTGTAGGCATGGCGCAGAGCGGCGTCGAAGGCATCCTGCTGGGCCGGCACGGCGGCCAGCCCGGCGCCGCCCTGCATCAGGTCGCCAGCAGGCAGGTTGATGAGCACCAGCGGCAGGCCGGCCTGGTCCAGAGCGACCTTCAATTCGCCGGCGGGCAGCTCATAGGGGAACTGGATCTCCACGCCCTCGAACCCCGCTTCGGCAGCGGCGCCGATGCGCTCGATCAGGGGTAGCTCGGTGAACAGCAGCGTCAGGTTGGCGGAAACCTTCATGGATGCTCCTCTCGGTAGAGTTCGATCAGGGTCGCGGGGTCACGCTCCAGGTTGCCCTGGCTGCCATGCAGGCGCATAAGCTGCGCGGCGAGCCCGCTCATGGGCGTGGCGCTGCCCTCCTCGCGGGACAGGCGGGTGGCGGTGTCCAGATCCTTGAGCAAGGTACGGACATGCCATTTGACCGGCTCGAAGCAACTTTCAGCCATCTGCGGCGCCAGGATCTGCAGGGGCCGCGAGTCGGCGAAGCCGCCGGCCAGTGCCGGCGCCAGCAGGCTGGCATCGACCCCGGCCTTTTCCGCCAGGGCCACCACCTCGGCAATCACCAGGGCATTGCAGGCGACGATCATCTGGTTGCAGACCTTGGTCACCTGGCCGGCACCGACCTCACCCATGCGCGTCAGGCGCTGCCCCAGGTGCGCGAGCACGGGGCGCACCCGTTCCACATCCTCCTCGCGACCGCCAGCCATGATCGCCAGGGTGCCGGCCTCAGCACCCGGGGTGCCACCGGAAACCGGTGCATCGATCCAGTGCACGCCGGTGCGTCGCTCCAGTTCGGCGGCCATCTCGCGGGTCGCCGCCGGTTCGAGGCTGGAGAAGTCCACCAGCACCTGCCCGGCCCGGGCGCCTTCCACCACGCCGCCCGGCCCGAACACCACCTCACGCACCACGGCCGTGTCGGCCAGGCAGAGCATGAGGATGTCGGCCTCGGCACACAGCTCGGCCGGGGTCTCGGCACGGCGTGCACCGAGTTCCAGCAGGGGGGTGCATTTGGCGGGAGTCCGGTTCCAGACCGTGAGGGGGAAGCCGGCGGCCAGCAGGCGACGGGTCATCGGCAGGCCCATGAGGCCGATGCCGGCGAAGGCGATGCGGGGTAGCGACATGCTGAGCTCCAGTCGGACGGAAGCGCCTATCTTAACCGGCTGCCCAGGCCGTGCACCGCCCCGGAAATCGGTGTGTCACCCAGCAGGAAAAATGCACCCGAAGGGTGCGAAAGGTAACGGTACGCACCAGGAGTGCGCACCGATCCGGGTCAGAGACCGTCCTTCTGCAGATGGTCAAGATCCACCGGCTCACCCGGTTCCGCCCCCAGCTTCTGACGGATGTCCTCGAACATCGCATCGAACTCCTGATGGTTGTGCACGATCGGTCCGACGCTCGTATGCAGCCCGTGCTTGTTGGCAATGCGGGTGGCGACGCTGGCGAAGTTGAAGGCAGTGTCCCGGTGCAGCTCGAAGGTTTCCTCGAAGCTAACGCCATTGATCACACCCACCATGCGGAAGTGCAGCATGGTGCCTTCCTCCGCATCACGCCGGACCTCGTAGTAGAGGTCGATGGAGAACTCCGGCTGGTTGGGCAGCCCGGGAATGCTGGCACGGTGCAGATGACCGGGTTCGAACATGGCGAAGCTCCTTGAGTGACGAACAGGGTGGGGAGAGTCTAGACGGCCTTTTTCGCCTGGCCGCAGCGTCAGTGGCGGGCTGGAGCCTCCAGGCGTTCCTGCACCAGTACCCAGGGCGCCACCACCACGGCCCAGAGGGTGGGATCACGCTCCAGCAGGTCACGTGCCCGCGCCTCTTCCACGCGCTCCAGCTTGCCGGCCTGCAGCAGCGCCGCAACCTGGGGCTTGTCGTCTTCGGCCACCGCCAGGGCAACGCCGACCAGGTCCTCCTGGCCCTCGACCCAGAGCAGTTGCCCACGGGCGAAGAAGGGCTGCAACTCCTCCCAGGTGATGGCGGCGGTTTCGCCAAGCAGCTTGGCATAGAGGGTGCTTGAGGATTCGTTCATGGCTTGCTCTGAGTGGGAAAGTAACGGTTGCAGGGCGGGCAATGATAACCAACGCCTGCCGTCTTGTTCACAAGTCCAGCCAGACGCTTCCTGCGCCTTTCAGGGCACGCCGTATTTCTATACGTTTGTTGCGATTAGGCGACATAGGAACATTCCGCCCCCTTCTGTCGGCTTTTCAAGCCGCAAATCGGCACTCTACACTGTACCGGTACAGTTGCCGGAGGACTCGGCGGGGTGACAAAAAGGACCCTGTCCTCTGCTTCCAGGCAACCAGGACAACAACAACGATAAACATACGAGTGGAGCACTATGAACAAGGCTACCAAGCAGCTTTCCAAACTGTTCGCCGCCATGGCCCTCGCCGGTGCCGCCAGCTACTCTGTAGCGGCCGACACCATCAAGATCGCCCTGGCTGGCCCGGTGACCGGTGCGGTCGCCCAGTACGGTGAAATGCAGTTCATCGGCGCCAAGATGGCGATCGAGCAGATCAACAAGGCCGGCGGGGTGAACGGCGCTCAACTCGAAGGCGTGGTCTACGACGACGCGTGCGATCCGAAGCAAGCCGTCGCCGTAGCCAACAAGATCGTCAACGATGGTGTGAAGTACGTCGTTGGCCACCTGTGCTCCAGCTCCACCCAGCCCGCGTCCGACATCTACGAGGACGAAGGCATCCTGATGATCACCGCGGCCTCCACCAGCCCCGAGATCACTGCCCGTGGCTACCAACTGGTGTTCCGCACCATCGGCCTGGACAGCCTGCAAGGCCCGACCGCCGGCAACTTCATCGCTGACCACATCAAGCCGAAGAACGTCGCCGTCATCCACGACAAGCAGCAGTACGGCGAAGGCATCGCCACGGCCGTGAAGCAGACCCTGGAAGCCAAGGGCGGCAAGGTCGTCCTGTTCGAAGGCATCAACGCCGGCGACAAGGACTTCTCCGCCCTGATCGCCAAGCTGAAGCAGGCCAACGTCGACTTCGTCTACTACGGCGGCTACCACCCCGAGCTGGGCCTGCTGCTGCGCCAGGCTTCCGAGAAAGGCCTGAGCGCCCGCTTCATGGGGCCGGAAGGCGTCGGCAACAAGGAAATCTCCGCCATCGCCGGCCCGGCTTCCGAAGGCATGCTGGTGACCCTGCCGAAGTCCTTCGACCAGGACCCGAAGAACCAGGCCCTGGTAGAAGCCTTCAAGGCCAAGAACGAAGACCCCACCGGTCCGTTCGTGTTCCCGGCCTACGCCGCCGTGCAAGTCATTGCCGAAGGCATCAAGAAGGCTGGCGACGACACCGCCAAGGTGGCTGAAGCCCTGCGCTCCAACTCTTTCGAAACCCCGACCGGCACCCTCTCCTTCGACAAGAAGGGCGATCTGAAGGACTTCAGCTTCGTGGTGTACGAGTGGCACAAGGACGGCACCAAGACCGAAGCCAAATAAGCTTCCCGCCTTAGCCCAGAGCCCACTGCGAGAGCAGTGGGCTTTGTTTATCCGAGTTTTACGGGCTCCGCTGCGCCACAAGCGCCGCTTTACGTGATGCCCGAGGAGTTGGGGAATGCCTGATCTCTATCACTACCTGCAACAGCTGGTTAACGGCCTGACCGTTGGCAGCACCTATGCCCTGATCGCCATCGGCTACACCATGGTCTACGGCATCATCGGCATGATCAACTTCGCCCACGGCGAGGTTTACATGATCGGCTCGTACGTAGCCTTCATCGCCATCGCCGGGCTCACCATGCTCGGTCTCGACAGCCTGCCTCTCCTGATGGTGGCGGCCTTCAGCGCCAGCATCATCGTCGCCAGCGCTTACGGCTACAGCATCGAACGGGTCGCCTACCGGCCGCTGCGCGGCAGCAACCGCCTGATCCCGCTGATCTCCGCCATCGGCATGTCGATCTTCCTGCAGAACGAAGTCCTGCTCGCCCAGGACTCCAAGGACAAGGCGATTCCGAACCTGCTGCCGGGCAACTTCGTGTTCGGCGAAAGCACCATGAACGGGGTCACCATCTCGTACATGCAGGTGCTGATCTTCGTCGTCACCTTCCTGGTCATGTTCGGCCTCACCCAGTTCATCTCCCGTTCCCGTCTGGGCCGCGCCTGCCGCGCCTGTGCCGAGGACATCAGGATGGCCAACCTGCTGGGGATCAACACCAACAACATCATCGCCCTCACCTTCGTCATCGGCGCCACCCTGGCCGCCATCGCCGCGGTGCTGCTGGGGATGCAGTACGGCGTGATCAACCCGCACCTGGGCTTCCTTGCCGGCATCAAGGCCTTCACCGCTGCGGTACTCGGCGGCATCGGCAGCATCCCCGGTGCCATGCTTGGCGGCCTGGTGCTTGGCGTGGCCGAAGCCTTCGGCGCCGACCTGTTCGGTGACCAGTACAAGGATGTGGTGTCCTTCAGCCTGCTGGTCCTGGTCCTCCTGTTCCGCCCCACCGGCATCCTGGGTCGCCCGGAGGTGGAGAAGGTATGAACACCGCCAAGAACCTCAAGACCGCCTTCTTCAGCGCCCTGCTGGTCATCGCGGTCGCCTACCCGGTCCTGGGCCTGAAGCTCACCACCGTCGGCATCAGCCTGCAGGTGCAGGGCGCAAGCCCCGCCGTGCTCTGGACCATCGCCGGTTGCGCCATCGCCATGTTCTTCTGGCAACTGTTCCGCACCCGCCTGATGGGCGTCTGGGACAACGCACCGAAGCTGCCGAAGCTTTCCACCAAGGCGAGCAACTTCCTCACCCTGCCCTCCACCCAGCGCTGGATCATCCTCGGCCTGATCGTGGTCGCCCTCGCCTGGCCGTTCTTCGGCTCGCGCGGTGCGGTGGACATCGCCACGCTGATCCTGATCTACGTGATGCTCGGCCTCGGCCTGAACATCGTGGTCGGCCTGGCCGGCCTGCTCGACCTGGGCTACGTCGGCTTCTACGCCGTGGGCGCCTACAGTTATGCGCTGCTGTCGCACTACTACGGCCTGGGCTTCTGGGTGTGCCTGCCGATCGCCGGCATGATGGCTGCGCTGTTCGGCTTCCTGCTGGGCTTCCCGGTGCTGCGCCTGCGCGGTGACTACCTGGCCATCGTGACCCTCGGCTTCGGCGAGATCATCCGCATCCTGCTGCGCAACCTCACCGAGATCACCGGCGGCCCCAACGGCATCAGCAACATCGAGAAGCCGAGCCTGTTCGGCCTCACCTTCGAGCGTCGCGCGGCCGAGGGCATGCAGACCTTCCACGAATACTTCGGCATCGCCTACAACTCGGTGAACAAGGTGGTGTTCCTCTACCTGATCGCCCTGCTGCTGGTGCTGCTGACCCTGTTCGTGATCAACCGCCTGTTGCGCATGCCCATCGGTCGCGCCTGGGAAGCGCTGCGCGAAGACGAGATCGCCTGCCGCGCGCTGGGGATGAACCCCACCGTGATCAAACTCTCGGCCTTTACCCTGGGCGCCTGCTTCGCCGGTTTCGCCGGCAGCTTCTTCGCCGCCCGCCAGGGCCTGGTGACCCCTGAATCCTTCACCTTCATCGAGTCGGCGATCATCCTCGCCATCGTCGTGCTCGGCGGCATGGGCTCGCAGCTGGGGATCATCCTCGCAGCGGTGGTGATGATCCTGCTGCCGGAGCTCGCCCGTGAATTCAACGAGTACCGCATGTTGATGTTCGGCGCCCTGATGGTGCTGATGATGATCTGGCGTCCGCAGGGCCTGTTGCCCATGCAACGCCCACACCTGGAGCTGAAGTGATGAGCCGCCCGATCCTGGAAGTAAGCGGCCTTTCCATGCGTTTCGGCGGCCTCCTGGCCGTCAATGGCGTGGCACTGTCCGTTCAAGAAAAGCAGGTGGTCTCGATGATCGGCCCCAACGGCGCCGGCAAGACCACCGTGTTCAACTGCCTGACCGGCTTCTACCAGCCCACTGGCGGCAGCATCCGCCTCGACGGTGAGCAGATCGAAGGCCTGCCGGGCCACAAGATCGCCCGCAAGGGCGTGGTGCGTACCTTCCAGAACGTCCGCCTGTTCAAGGAAATGACCGCTGTCGAGAACCTGCTGGTCGCCCAGCATCGTCATCTCAACACCAATTTCCTCGCCGGCCTGTTCAAGACCCCGGGCTTTCGCAAGAGCGAGCGCGAGGCCATGGACTACGCCGCGCACTGGCTGGAGCAGGTCAACCTCACCGACGTCGCCAACCGCCCCGCCGGCACCCTCGCCTACGGCCAGCAGCGCCGGCTGGAGATCGCCCGCTGCATGATGACGCGCCCGCGCGTCCTCATGCTCGACGAGCCCGCCGCCGGCCTGAACCCGCGCGAGACCGAGGACCTCAAGGCCCTGATCGCCCTGCTGCGCAACGAGTACAACGTCACTGTGCTGCTGATCGAGCACGACATGCATCTGGTCATGAGCATTTCCGACCATATCTACGTGATCAATCAGGGCACCCCCCTGGCCGACGGTACGCCGGAGCAGATCCGCAGCAACCCGGATGTGATCAAAGCCTATCTGGGGGAGGCCTGAGCCATGCTGAGTTTCGACAAGGTTTCCACCTTCTACGGCAAGGTCCAGGCGTTGCACGACGTCAGCATGGAAGTCAGCCGTGGCGAGATCGTCACCCTGATCGGCGCCAACGGTGCCGGCAAGTCCACCCTGCTGATGACTCTCTGCGGCTCGCCGCGCGCGGCCAGCGGCAGCATCCGCTACCTGGGCGAGGAGCTGGTGGGCCAGGAGTCCAGCGACATCATGCGCAAGAGCATCGCGGTGGTGCCGGAAGGCCGCCGTGTGTTCGCCCGCCTGACCGTCGAGGAGAACCTGGCCATGGGCGGTTTCTTCACTCCCAAGGGTGACTACCAGGAGCAGTTGGACAAGATCCTGCACCTGTTCCCGCGCCTCAAGGAACGCTATGCCCAGCGCGCCGGCACCATGTCCGGCGGCGAACAGCAGATGCTCGCCATCGGCCGCGCGCTGATGAGCAAGCCCCAGCTCTTGCTGCTGGACGAGCCGTCCCTGGGCCTGGCGCCGATCATCATCCAGCAGATCTTCGACATCATCGAACAGCTGCGCCGTGATGGCGTGACCGTGTTCCTCGTCGAGCAGAACGCCAACCAGGCGCTCAAGCTGGCGGATCGCGGCTACGTGCTGGAGAACGGACGGATCGTCATGCAGGGCACCGGTGAAGCCCTGCTGACCGACCCCAAGGTGCGCGACGCCTACCTGGGCGGCTGATCCCGCTGCGACACGACAACGGCCCCGGAAGGGGCCGTTTTCGTATGCATCGCCAGCGCCCCGGAGCCTGGCTGGACGCATGACGGTGGACCGATGAAGCGTGGTCCACCCTGCGGCGTCTAGCCGGTAATCGCCTGAACACGATGGGCTTCGCACAGCTCAGCCCATCCTACAGGTGACGTCGGCTCGTAGGATGCGCTGAGGCACGAAGCGCATCGCACCGGGGCACCATGTCCCTCTGTGGGAGAAGCGAATTCAGTCCCTCCGCCCCAGACAGGTCTCACCCTAGGACATACAAGCAAATTCATTCGCGAACGAGGTGAAGCAAGAGCATCGCGGCTGAAGCCGCTCCCACAGGGTCGGCCACCTGCAGCCCGGACTTCAGTCCGGGGAACGCCCAACCTCCGCCTCCTGGGCTGAAGCCCAGGCTACGGGTGCCGGTAATCGACTGCGGGTTCGAGCACTGGGTAGCCCGGACTTCAGTCCGGGGAACGCCCAACCTCCGCTCCCTGGGCTGAAGCCCAGGCTACGGGTGCCAGTAAACGGCTGGCGGGTCCGCAAACGCTCGGTAGCCCGGACTTCAGTCCGGGGATGGGCGGTGGTGCCGGGTAGCGAACTCGTTCGCGATCAACTCCGGCGCGGTGCTTTCGCGGTTGAAACCGCTGCCACCGAGCCTGCAACCATGGCATCGACTCCGTCCTAAACCCCGAGTTCCAGCCGGTCGAGGGCCTGACGGCTGCGCTCGAACCAGTCCAGCAGGTAGTCCACCAGCACCTGGGTGCGCCGCGGCAGGCCGCTCTGGTAGGGGTGCACGAGGAACACCGGCGACTGTCGCGTGCGGTACCCACGCAGCAGCCACACCAGGCGGCCTTCCGCCAATTCGTCGTGCAGCATGTAGGAGGGCAGCCGGGCGATGCCCGCGCCGGCCAGGGCGGCCTTCTTCAACAGGCTGTAGTGGTTGCTGGCGAGGTTGCCCGCCACCTGCACCCGCTCCAGTTGGTGCTGGCGGTGGTAGAGCCACTCCTCGTAGCCGGCGTAATGGGTGTTCAGCAGGCACTGGTGACCGACCAGCTCCGCCGGGGTACGGGGCTCGCCGTGGCGGGCCAGGTAGGCCGGTGCGGTGCAGGTGATCTCCTCCAGGGAGAACAGCGGCCGGGCCACCAGGCGTTCGTCCTGGTGCGGGCCGCTGCGCACGCCCAGGTCGAAGCCCTCGGCAATCAGGTCGCGGTAGGCATTGCTCAGGTCCAGCTCCACCCGCACTGCCGGGTACTGGCGGGTGAAGTCCAGCAGCAGCGCATCGAAGAAGGTCTCCCCGAGGGACACCGGCACGCTGATCCGCACCCGACCGGCCACCTCCTCCTGCAGGCGCTTCACCGCCTGCCGCGCCGCTTCCGCCTGGGCCACCAGGGCGCGGGCCTGGGGCAACAGCGCGGCGCCAGCCGCCGTTAGGTCCAGGCGCCGGGTGGTGCGGTGCAACAATGTCGTACCCAGCCCCTCCTCCAGATGACGGATGCGCTTGGACAACTGCCCCTTGCTGCACCCCAGCCGTTCGGCTGCGCGGGTAAAGCTGCCCGCCTCCAGCAGGACGGCAAAGGCCGCCAGGTCGTCGAGTTCGCTCACGTGCGCCTCACTGTTTCCAAATGAAAACCCAAGGTTTCCGATTACCCCGCTTATCGGAAACAAAAGCGACTCTACACTGGATTCCGTCATCCCTCAGCCACAGGAATCCCCTCCATGAAGATCCTTCTCATCGGCGCCGGCGGCACCATCGGCCAAGCCATCGACAACGAGCTCAGGGAGCGCCACGAGATCGTCCGCGTCGGCCACAGCAGCGGCGATTTCCAGGTGGACATCCGCGATGCCGCCTCGATCCGCCGCCTGTTCGAGCAGACCGGGCGCTTCGATGCGCTGATCAGCGCCACCGGCAAGGTGCACTTCGGCGCCCTGGCCGAAATGGGCGAAGCGGAATTCGCCAAGGGCCTGGCAGACAAGCTGATGGGCCAGGTGAACCTGGTGCTGATCGGCCGGGAGTTCATCAACGACGGCGGCTCCTTCACCCTCACTTCCGGGGTGCTGAGCGACGACCCGATCCGCGCCGGCGCCTCCGCCAGCATGGTCAACGGTGCCCTCGACAGCTTCGTCAAGAGCGCTGCCATCGAGTTGCCGCGCGGCCTGCGCATCAACAGCGTCAGCCCCACGGTGATCGAAGAGGCCCTGCCGTCCTACGGCCCGTTCTTCCGCGGCTTCAAGGCCGTGCCGGCAGCCGTGGCAGCCCTGGCTTATGCCAAGAGCGCCGAAGGCGGCCAGAGCGGCCAGGTGTACCGCGTCTGGTAAGCCGCTACACCTCCCCGGCGTAGCACGCCGGGGAACTGGGCGGCCCCTCGCGGTCCAGCTCCTCTTCAAGGAACTCGGCCAGCACACGGGCGTTGTTGGCCTGCTCGTCGCGGGCCGCGTAGAGCAGGGTAAGCGTGCCCTCCCGCGCCATCTGCCGCAGCCCCTGCCAATGCTCCGGGTGCGCCGCCAGCTCGCCCCGGTAACGCAGGCGAAACTCATCGAAGCGCTCGGGGTCGTGGCAGAAGTCGCGGCGCAACGCATCCGAAGGCGCCACCGCCTTCAGCCAGAGCGCCAACCCCAACGCCTCCTTGCGGCAACCGCGCGGCCACAGGCGGTCCACCAGCACCCGCTGGCCATCGCGTTCATCCCAGGGTTCATAAACCCGCTTGCACTGGATCATCCATCCTCCTCGCCCTTGAGCTCGCCGAGGCGCCCCGGTAACGTGGCCGCTTCCCAAGGAGGCCCCCATGCGCATCGTTCGTCCCCTGCTGTTCAGTCTGATCCCCCTGTTCGCCGGCTGCCAGGTTTTCACCGGGCCGGAGAAGGCGCCGCAACTCCCGCAGCAGCGGATGCAGGGCGAACTGGAAGCCAGCGGTGGACGCCTGGTGTTCCGCCCCTGCCAGGAGCAGCGACGCTTCATGATTGCCGACGTGGGCGCCACCGGCATCCTGCAGGAAGCCGCCACCCTCCTGGATGACGGGCCGGGCCCGCTGTTCGCCGATCTCGGCGGCCAGTTGGGTGCGAGCAAGGCCGGTGCCGATGGCCAGTTGGACGTGCGCCGCCTGTACCGCTTGCAGCGCGAGGGCCATGGCTGCGACGACCCGAACTTCCGCCGCCTGCTGCTGCGTGCCAGCGGCAACGAGCCGTCCTGGAGCGTCAACGTCAGCAACGCCGGCCTGGTGCTGGAAGAGCCCGAGCAGCCGCCGCTGGCCATCCCCTACATGGAAGAACAACTACCCGACGGCCGCTTCAACCTCACCAGCGAAGCCAACGGCCGCCGGGTGGAGCTGTGGGTCGCCCCGAAACGCTGCGTCGACAGCATGAGCGGTGCCGTCCAGCACCTCTCCGCCGAACTGCGCCTGGACGGCAAGACCCTGCGCGGCTGTGCGGCCTTCGGCGGCGCCCGCAACGACTGAACCGTTGTTTCCCTCCCCCGCCTCGGCCCGTTCCCAGGGCCGGAGCGGCCCCCGTTCGCCGATGACCTCCTAAGCTTGCAGACAGGACACCAAGAAGGAGAACGTCATGCTGCGCATCGCATTGAACGGGTATGGACGCATCGGCCGGGCCATTGTCCGCGCCGTGTTCGAACGAGGCCTCGACCAGCAGGTGCGGATCGAAGCCATCAACGACCTCGGCGATTTCGCCACCCTCGCCCACCTCACCCGCTTCGACTCCACCTTCGGCCGCTTTGCCGGCACCCTCGAACTGCGCCAGGACCACCTGCACGTCGGCGACCAGGCGATACGCCTGCTGGCCGAGCCGGACCCCGGCAACCTGCCCTGGGCGGACCTGGGGGTGGACCTGGTGCTGGAATGCTCGGGGCGGATGAAGAAGCGCGAACAGGTGGAACGGCACCTTGCCGCCGGGGCCTCCCACGTGCTGCTCTCCCACCCGCTGGACAGCGCCGACCTGACGGTGGTGTACGGCGTCAACCACGACCAGTTGGGCGACCAGCGCATCGTCTCCAACGCCTCCTGCACCACCAACTGCCTGGCGCCCCTGGCCCAGGTGCTGCACCAGGCGTTCGGAATCCGCAGCGGCCTGGTGACCACGGTGCACGCCTACACCAACGACCAGAACCTGCTGGACAAGACCCACGACGACCTCTACCGCGCGCGGGCCGCCGCCCTCTCGATGATCCCCACCAGTACCGGCGCGGCACGGGCCATCGGCCTGGTGCTGCCGGAGCTGGCCGGGCGCCTCGACGGCCTGGCGGTCAGGGTGCCGACCCCCAACGTCTCGCTGGTGGACCTGAGCTTCATCGCCGAGCGCCCCACCACCCGCGAGGCGGTCAACGCCGCACTGCGCGAAGGCGCCTTCCGCCTGCCGGAGGGGGTGATGAGCTGCAACGAGCTGCCGCTGGTGTCGGTGGACTTCAACGGCTACCCGGTGTCCTGCGTCGCCGACCTGACCCAGACGCGGGTGCAGGACGAACTGGTGAAGGTGCTCGCCTGGTACGACAACGAGTGGGCCTTCGCCCACCGCATGCTGGATGTGGCCCTCGCCTGGCGAGGAGGCGAGGCCCGGCAAGCCGTTGAATAGCGCAAACGGCGCAGCGGCAGCGAGCGCCGTGAGCGTTTCAACAGCCTGTCAGAGCCCGGCAACCGCCAGCGAATCCGGCAGGGGCGCGCCCTGCTCGGCGCAGGCGGCGATCTGCGCAACCAGGGGTTCGAGGTCGAACCCCTGGCTCGCCAGCCAGGCCGGGTCGTAGTAGGTGGTCGCGTAGCGCTCGCCGCCGTCGCAGAGGATCGCAACCACCGAGCCCCGCTCTCCCTTGGCCGCCATGTCTGAGGCCACCCGCAAGGCCCCCACCAGGTTGGTCCCGCTGGACCCGCCGACCCGTCGTCCCAGGCGCTGCGCCAGGTAGTGCATGGCCGCCAGGGACAGCGCATCCGGCACCTTGGCCATCGCATCGATCACCTGGGGCAGGAAGGACGCCTCGACCCGAGGCCGGCCAATGCCCTCGATGCGCGAGCCGCAGTCCAGGGTCAGGTTGCGGTCGCCACTCACGTAGGCATCGAAGAACACCGAGCGCTCGGCGTCGGCGCACAGCACCCGGGTCGGGTGCTGGCGGTAGCGCACATAGCGCCCGAGGGTCGCCAGGGTGCCGCCCGTGCCGGGGCTGGACACCAGCCAGCTCGGCTCCGGGTGCGGCTCATGGCGCATCTGCTGGAAGATCGACTCGGCGATGTTGTTGTTCGCCCGCCAGTCGGTGGCGCGCTCGGCGTAGGTGAACTGGTCCATGAAGTGGCCGCCGCTCTCCTGCGCCAGTCGCTCGGACTCGGCGTAGATCTGCGTCGGGTCGCTCACCAGGTGGCTGCGGCCGCCGTAGAAGGCGATCTGCGCGATCTTCTCCGGGGAGGTGCTGGCCGGCATCACAGCGATGAACGGCAGCCCCAGCAGGCGTGCGAAATAAGCTTCGGACACCGCCGTGGAGCCGCTGGAGGCTTCGATCACCGGCGCCCCCGGCTTCAGCCAGCCGTTGCACAGCGCGTAGAGGAACAGCGAACGGGCCAGGCGGTGCTTGAGGCTGCCGGTGGGGTGGCTGGACTCGTCCTTGAAATACAGGTCGACACCCGGGAAGCCCGGCAGCGCCAGGGGGATCAGGTGGGTATCGGCGCTGCGCTGGAAGTCGGCCTCGATGAGGCGGATGGCGTCGCGGGTCCAACGGCGGAAATCAGCGGGCATGGTGTGTACTCAATCAAGGATGCCGGCCGGGGCCGGCGGGGCGCTGCGCCACTGGCTGAGGGCTACCCCGGCGAACACCAGGGCAGCGGCGCAGAACTGGGCGGGGCTGAGGCGTTCGTCCAGCAGCAGCATGGCGAAGATCAGGGTGAACACCGGGATCAGGTTGATGAAGCCGGTGGCCTGGCTGGCCGGCAAGCGCCCCACGCCGAAATTGTAGAGACCATAGGCGCCGACCGTGACCACGATGCCGAGGTAGACCATAGACCCCAGCGCCAGCGGGCTGATGACGGCGGGCAAGGACTCGCCCGCCAACGCCACCGGTAGGAAGAACACGGCTCCGATGAACGCCTGCAAGGCCGTCAGGTGAAAGGCCGAATAGCGCGACGACAGGTGCTTGAGCAGCAGCGTGTAGCCGGTGGCGCAGAGCATCGCGAGGAATTCGTAGAAGTTGCCCAGCAGAGGCGCACTGGCATGGGCATTCGATTCGCTGACCAGGCTCAGCCACACCGCACCGAGCACCGCCAGCAGGAAGCCGGCCAGGGTGGTGCGGGTGATGCGCTCACGGAGGAACAGGTAGGCCCCCACCGCCACCAGCAGCGGCAACAGTGCGGTGATCATCCCGGCCTGGGAGGCGCTGGTGTGCGCCAGCGCCAGGGCTTCGAAAATGAAGTAGAGGCAGGGTTCGCAGGCACCCAGGGCGAGGAAGTACTTCCAGTCGCCGGGCCGGGGCTCAGCCCTCCCCCGCCAGCGCCAGGCCAGCAGGAACACTAGGCTGCCGAGGGCCATGCGGGCGAAGATCACCCACATCGACGGCACCTCGCGGAAGGCGAACTTGAGGGCGATGAACGAGCTGCCCCACAGCGCCATGGCCAGCACCAGGCAGGCCACTGCCACCCAACGAGCCTGCTGCGCCATGCACCGCCTCCGGAAAAATCGACAGTCTAGGGGGCGGCAGACGCCCCCGACAGGCACAGCCGCCCGGCAAAACTGTTACTGCTGCCAGGGCTTGCCGCGGGTCCGCGAGCTGAGGGGGAGCTGCTGCAGCACGGCGGCCTTGGCCAGCATGTAGGCACTGACCGGGGCACTGATGAAGAGGAACAGGCTGATCAGCAACTCATGGAAACTGAGCGTGCCCGACACCCAGGACAGGTAGACCAGCGACCCCATCACCAGGCCACCCACGCCCAGGGTGGTGGCCTTGGTGGGGCCGTGCAGCCGGGTGAAGAAGTCCGGCAGGCGGTAGATGCCAACGGCGCCGATCAGCACGAACAGCGAGCCCAGCAGCAGCAGCAGGGAAACCAGGATGTCGGCCCACAGGGGCAGGTCGGCGATGTTCATTCGATGATGTCTCCGCGCAGCATGTACTTGGCTGCCGCCACCGTGCCAACGAACCCCAGCACGGCGATCAGCAGCGCCACCTCGAAATACAGGCTGGTGCCCTTCCAGATGCCCAGCAGGATCAGCATGGCGATGGCGTTGATGTAGAGGGTGTCCAGCGCCAGCACCCGGTCGGGCAGGCAGGGCCCACGCACCAGGCGCGCCAGGGTCAGCAGCATGGCCACCACCAGCAGGCCCAGGCAGATGGGAATCACGTACGCGAGCATGGGAACACCTCCTTGAGGGGCGCTTCGTAGCGCTGCTTGATCTCCGCCACCAGCGCGTCGGCATCAGGCACGTCCAGGGCGTGGACCAGCAGGGTGCGGCGGTCGCCGCTGAGGTCGGCGGACACCGAGCCCGGGGTCAGGGACACCACACACACCAGCAGGCTGACGGCCATTTCGTTGTCCAGGTCGATCGGCACTTCGACGAAACCCGGCTGCAGGCGCCGGATCGGGCCGAGGGTCTGGCGGGCCACCAGGAAGTTGGCCTGCAGGATGTCCCACAGCACCAGCAGGATGAACCGGGCCAGGCGAGCCGGGTGCCAGGTACGCGGGTGCTCCAGCATCAGCGGATTGCACAGCAGCGGGATGAACACGGCCAGTGCGCCGCCCAGCAGCCACTGGCCGAAGGACAGGGAATCCACCAGCAGCAGCCAGGTGACCAGCAGCAGCAGGCTGGTGGCGGGATGGGGCAAGAGACGACGGATCATGCGCCCGCTCCTGGCAGGACGGCCTGCCGGTAGAGGTCCACATCGTGCAACTGGGCGGCCGTGGCCTCCAGGTAGGCCATCAGCGGACCCGCTAGGATCACCAGCACCACGGCCAGGCCCAGCAGCCCCAGAGTAACGGCCAGGCGCACACCATCGAGCCCCTCGCCACCGGGCGCATCAGCCCCCGTGGTACGCCAGAACAGCGTGCTGCCGGCCCGGCTCAGGGCCACCAGGCACAACAGGCTGCCACCCAGCAGCACGCCCCACAGCAGGGCCGTCGGCAGACCCGGCGTCGCGGCCTGTAGCAGCAGCAGCTTGCCGATGAAGCCGGACAGCGGCGGCAAGCCGGCCACCGAGATGGCGGCGAAGAAGAAGGCGCCGCCCAGCAGGGCCGGGTGCTCCAGCAGCGGCCCCTGCACCAGCGCGCCTCGTCGCTCGCCGCGCTCGCGGCTGATGAGGTCGGCCAGCAGGAACAGCCCGGCGGCCGCCCAGGTGCTGTGCACCAGGTAGTACAGGGCCGCCCCCAGGGAGGCCGGCGTGCCCAGGGCCACCGCCGCCAGCAGCGTGCCGGCGGAGAGCAGCACCAGGTACGCCACCAGGGCCTGCAGGCTGGCGGCAGCGATAGCGCCGAGCGCGGCCACGGCCATGGTCAGCAGGGCCAGCGGCCACAACCAGTCATTACCCAGGTGGGCCAGTTCACCGGCTCCGGCACCGAACACCAGCAGGTAGACCCGCACGATGGAGTACACCCCCACCTTGGTCATGATCGCGAACAAGGCAGCGACCGGCGCACTGGCCGCAGCGTAGGCCCGCGGCAGCCAGAAGTGCAGCGGCAGTAGAGCAGCCTTGAGGGCGAACACCACCAGCAGCAACAGCCCGGCAGCGGCCAACAGGGGCGCATCAGCAGGAGCAACGGCGGCCACTTTCCCCGCCAGGTCGGCCATGTTGAGGGTGCCGGTGATGCCGTAGAACACGCCCAGGGCGATCAGGAAGAAGGCCGACCCCACCAGGTTCAGCACCGCGTAGTGCAGGCCGGCGCGGGTCCGTTCGACACCACCGCCATGGAACAGCAGCGCATAGGAGGCAATCAGCATCACCTCGAAGAACACGAAGAGATTGAACAGATCTCCAGTGGTGAAGGCACCGTTCAGGCCCAGCAACTGGAACTGCAGCAGCGCGTGGAAGCGCATGCCCTGACGGTCGTCCCCCCGGGCGGCATAGATCGCCACGGCGGTGCCGAGCACGGCGGTGACCAGCAGCATCAGCGCACTCAGGCGATCCAGCATCAGCACGATGCCGAACGGTGCCTGCCAGCCGCCCAGGGCATAGACCTGCAGATCGCCTTCCGCCGCCTGCTGTATCAGCAGCAGGGCCACGGGAATCAGCGCCAGGCAGGCAATGATCGACAGGGTGCGCTTGATGC
Organism: Pseudomonas sp. ENNP23; assembly: GCF_001728945.1. Lineage (NCBI taxonomy): Bacteria > Pseudomonadati > Pseudomonadota > Gammaproteobacteria > Pseudomonadales > Pseudomonadaceae > Pseudomonas > Pseudomonas sp. ENNP23. The sequence continues at coordinate 29,898 of NZ_LYSP01000034.1, read as the reverse complement.
GCTCCAGCGAGGGCAGCATCAGCAGAGCCGCCCCGGCGAACAGGGGCAGCAGGATGGGCAGGATGAGCAGGTGGTTCATCGGCCCTCCCCGTCACGGCGGCCATCGACATGGTCATTGCCCAGCTCACCGACTCCCCGCAGGGCCAGCGCCACCAGGAAGGCGGTCATGGCAAAGCCGATGACGATGGCAGTCAGCACCAGCGCCTGGGGCAACGGGTCGGCCGGAGTGCCGCCCTGGCCGAGCACGGCAGCGTCACCGGTCAGGCGCCCCATGGCGAAGAGGAACAGGTTGACCGCGTAGGACAGCAGGGTCAGTCCGAGCACGACCGGAAAGGTGCGCGCCCGGAGCAGCAGGTACAGGCCGCTGGCGGTGAGCAGCCCGAGGGTGATGGCGAACAGGGCTTCCATCAGTGGACCTCCTCGGTCATGGGCGGATGCAGGCTCAGCTTGCCGAGCCCGGAGAGGATCAGCATCACGGCACCGACCACGGCGAGGTAGACGCCCAGGTCGAAGATCAGTGCCGTGGCCAGTTCGATCTCACCCACCAGCGGCAGATGGAAGTGGCCGAAGGCCGATGTCAGGAAGTGCGCACCGAAGACCCAACTGCCCAGCCCGGTGAGGCTGGCCACCAGCACACCGAAGCCGGCAATGCGCTGGTAGTTCAGGGACAGGCGCGATTCCACATGGACCGAACCACTGGCGATGTACTGCAACACCAGGGCCACGGCTGTGATCAGGCCGGCGATGAAGCCGCCGCCCGGCAGGTTGTGTCCACGCAGGAAGATGAACGCCGACACCATCAGCGCCAGGGGCAGCAGCAGGCGCGACAGGGTTTCGAGGATCAGCGGGTGCTTGGCCCGGGCCCAGTTGCGGCCCTGGGGGTCGCAGGTGGGGTTGCGCAGCAACAGCCCGGACAACAGGGCATGCACGCCCACCGCAGCGATCGCCAGCACGGTGATCTCACCCAGGGTGTCGAACCCGCGGAAGTCCACGAGGATGACGTTGACCACGTTGTGCCCGCCGCCGCCGGGGATGGCATTGGCAATGAAGTAATCGGCGATGGTGGTGTACGGGCGCGTCATCACCGCGTAGGTCAGCAGGCCCACCAGCGTGCCGCCGGCGCCAGCCAGGCCGAGGTCGCGGAGAATGCGCAGGCTGGAGCTTTCCTCCGGGGTACGCGAGGGCAGGTAGTACATGGCGAGGATCAGCAGCACCAGGGTCACCACTTCCACCGACAGTTGGGTCAGCGCCAGATCAGGTGCAGAGAAACGGGCAAAGGCCAGTGCCACCAGCAAACCGCCGACACCCAGCACCAGCAATGCCACCAGGCGCTGGCGATGCAGCAGGGCCGTCAGCACGCCGCTGATCGCCAACACCAGCATCCCGACAGCGGTCACGCCATCCAAGGTGGTGAGCGGGCGGGTGCCGGTCAGCGAGGCCAGCGGCACCAGGGCGACCGCCACCACGGCAATGGCCGCCAGCAGCAACACCGCCATGTAGCGCTGCAGGGAACCGTTCTCCAGCGCGGCGATGAAGCGGGCTGCCACGCCGATCACGCGCTGGACCGCCGCTTCGAAGATTTCCTTCGCATCGGCGTCCGGCAGCCCTTCGTACCAGCGGAACAGCGGCTTGCGCCCGATGTAGATCAGCACGCCGCCGACCAGCGCGAGGGTACTCATCAGCAACGGCAGGTTGAACCCATGCCAGATCGCCAGGCTGTACTCCGGCAGCGTACCGCCCATGCTCACCGAAGACGCCGCCGCCAGCAGGGGCGCGACACTGAGGTTGGGCGCCATGCCCACCAGCAGGCACAGGGCCACCAATACCTCCACCGGCACCTTCATGTAGCGCGGCGGCTCGTGGGGCGGGAACTTGGGCAGTTGGCGCGGCTCGCCGTTGAAGAACACGTCGTGGACGAAGCGCAGCGAATAGGCCACCGAGAACACCCCCGCCAGGGTCGCGCCGGCCGGGATCAGCCAACTGAAGCTGCCCAACAGATCCTGCCCGAGGGTTTCGCTGAAGAACATTTCCTTGCTGAGGAAGCCGTTCAGCAACGGCACCCCTGCCATGGCCAGGGAAGCGACCATCGCCAGCACGGCGGTGTGCGGCAGGTAGCGCCACATGCCGTTGATCTGCCGCATGTCGCGGCTGCCGGTCTCGTGGTCGATGATGCCGGCCGCCATGAACAGCGACGCCTTGAAGGTGGCGTGGTTGATGATGTGGAACACCGCCGCGACGTTGGACAGCGGCGAATCCAGGCCGAACAGCAGGGTGATCAGGCCCAGGTGACTGATGGTGGAATAGGCCAGCAGGCCCTTGAGGTCATGCTGGAACAACGCCATCCCGGCACCCAGCAACAGGGTCGCCAAGCCGCTCAGGCCCACCAGGTAGAACCACAGATCGGTGCCTGACAGGGCCGGATAGAGCCGCGCCAGGAGGAACACCCCGGCCTTCACCATGGTTGCCGAGTGCAGGTAGGCGGACACCGGGGTCGGCGCGGCCATGGCGTGGGGCAGCCAGAAATGGAAGGGGAACTGGGCCGACTTGGTCAGCGCCCCCAGCAGAACCAGGCACAACATCACCGGATAGAGGCTGTGCTGGCGGATCAGGTCGCCACGGGCCAGCACCTCGGTCAGCTCGAAACTACCGGCGATCTGCCCGAGCAGGAGAATGCCCGCCAGCAGCGCCAGGCCACCGCCGCCGGTGACCGCCAAGGCCATGCGCGCGCCCTTGCGGGCATCCGAGCGGTGGCCCCAGAAACCGATCAGCAGGAACGACGACAGGCTGGTGGCCTCCCAGAACACCAGCATCAGCAGCAGGTTCTCGGACAGCACCACGCCGAGCATGGCGCCCATGAACAGCAGCAGGTAGGCGAAGAAGCGGCCACAGGGCTCGCGCTCGGAGAGGTAGTAGCGAGCGTAGAGGATCACCAGCAGGCCAATGCCGAGGATCATCAGCGCAAACAGGAAACCGAGTCCGTCCAGGCGCAGGCTGAAACTCAGCCCCAATTGCGGCAGCCAGGGCAGTGACAGTTTCAGAACCTCCCCGCCCAGTACGGTGCCGGCCTGCGTCAGGAGCAGGCCAAGGCCGATGGCCGGCGCCACGGCGGCCGCCAGCGCGGCGCGGGTGCGGCAATGGCGGCCGAACAGCAACGGCAACAGGGTTCCCAGGAATGGCAGGGCGACGATCAGCGCCAGTAGCATCGAAATCCTCCTCTTTCGGCCTGCCAGCGCTGAGCACGGCAATGGCGATGCGGCGATCGATTATCCAGAACTATCGATCACCGCGCATGCATGAATTATTTCAAAACCTAGCAAGCGGTAACAGGCGACACGCCCTGAACAGCGGTGAACCGCCTGCCGCTCGGCTGGTGAGATAAAGCGTAGGGGATGAACCGGCGGAAAGCCCGCCGGTTCGGGGGGATGGATCAGTGGGTCACGCGACTGGTGCCATTGACGGTCATGATGCGAACACGTTCGCCGACGCGGAATATCTCGTTTTCCTGCACTTCCTGCACATAGGCGCGCATGGAGCCGTCATCCTCGCGCACAGTGATCTCCACGCCCTGGGTGCGGGTCAGACCCTCTTCGGTCGCGGCGCCCAGCAGGCCACCGGCCACCGCACCGATCACGGCGGCCACCACGCTGCCACGGCCACCGCCAATGGCGCTGCCGCCGACACCGCCCACCACCGCACCGGCACCGGCGCCGATGGGGGTCTTGGTGCCCTCGATCTTCACCGGGCGCAGCGATTCGATGGTCCCCATGCGCACGGTCTGCACCTGGCGGGCCTCAGCGCGCGAGTAGGTGTCCCCGGTCAGGCTCGATTGACAGCCGCTCAGAAGCATCGCCATCGAGGCGAACGAAGCGGCCAGCAGAACGGATTTACGCATGATTTTTCCTCCAGAGTGGATGCGCCTCCATTAGACTGCGCGGCACCTTCAACTGTCACTCGACGCTCGGCCAAAGTGCAGACTCGTTCAGTTTCCGTACAGCCACCGCCATCGGACAACGAAACGACGCCAGGGTGCCGAGCCAGCAAGGTTAGTCCATGGATTACTTCATCATCGTCGTCACCACCGTAGCGGGCCTGTACTTCCACTGGTGGATCTACGTGCGCATCAAGCGCTGGATGGACCGTGACCTGGCCCTGTCGATGGCGGGGGATGACCCGCAGCGCCGCGCCTACATGCTGGAGCAACTGGAGGCGGCGAAGGCTGCGGGGATCAAGCGCAAGGCGCTGCAGGTCTGGCTGGAGCAGGCGGCCAGCCGTTACCCACAGCCGCCCCAGGCGTCCTAGGGCGCGAGGCGCTCGCGCTGCCAGCGACCGTCTACCAGGCGGTAGTTGAGGCGGTCATGCAGGCGGCTCGGCCTGCCCTGCCAGAATTCGACACGCTCCGGCAGCAGCCGGTAGCCGCCCCAGTGCGGCGGGCAGGTGGGAGACTGGTTGAGGAAGCGCTGCTCGGTCTCGGCAAGGAGCTGTTCCAGCTCGGCACGGTCGGCGATCACCCGGCTCTGTGGTGAAGCCCAGGCGCCGATGCGGCTGCCCAGCGGGCGCACCTGGAAGTAGGCGTTCGACTCCGCCGGAGTCACCCGCTCCACCCGCCCTTCGATACGCACCTGACGCTCCAGGCTGGGCCAGAAGAAGGTCATCGCCGCGAACGGCCGTGTCGCCAGTTGCTTGCCCTTGGCGCTGTCGTAGTTGCTGAAGAAAGTGAAGCCGCGCTCGTCCACTCCCTTGAGCAGCAGCACCCGGCAATGGGGGCGCCCATCGGCGTCCACCGTAGCCAGGGTCATGGCATTGGGTTCGACGGGCAGTTGCTCGGTCTTCACCGCATCGTCGAACCAGCGATGGAACAGTGCGAGCGGCTCCTGGGGGGCCTGCTCCTCGCTGAGTCCATCGCGGGTGTAGTCGCGGCGCATATCGGCCAGGGTCTGGGTCATGGGGGCTCTCCGGAAAAGGAAAACGCTAGCCTATCCGAGGATCGCTCACTTGCCTTGATCTGCCGCAATCGCCTGCTGGGCGACCTTCGGCGGCTGGTTGTAACGCGCCAGCAGGGCCACCAGGGTGGCCTGCGGGGTGAGGACGATTTCCACGCGGCGGTTCAGGGCGCGACCGTCCTTGCTGTCATTGGCGGCACGCGGCATGTCGGAGCCCACCCCCTTCAGTGACAGGCGGTCACGCTGCAACCCACTGAGGCGGAAGATGGCAGCCACGGCCTGGGCCCGCTCCTGGCTGAGCTGGCGGTTCTTGGCGTCGTCGCCGGACGGATCGGCATGGCCGAGCACCAGCACGCCGGTCTTGGCATCGCCTTCCACCAGCTTGGCAACACGGGACACCGGCCCGAGGGAAACCGGCAGCAGCATGCTCGGCCGGTCCGGGTTGAAGGAGCCGTCCACCAGCGCGGTGACCACCAGCACGCTGTCGCGGCGCTCCACTTCCATGCGCGTGCCTTTCACCGCTTCACGCAGGCGCGGCTCGTACTGGTCCAACCAGGCCTGGGTGGCCTGGGTGTCGATCTTGGCGACCTTGGCCGACTCGGCCTTCGGCTCGCTGCCACCGAACGGCCACCACCAGTGATGGGTGCCACTGTTTTGCGCCTGGGCTTCCGTCGCCTGCTTGTCATGGCTGAAGGTGCTGCAGCCGGCAACGGTCATGCAGAGGATCAAGGTGGAGTACTTGAACAGCTTCATGGAAAGGACCCGTGACAGGAGGGGTGAAGAAAGCCGATACGCCATCGCGTAATGGCGCATCAATCTCAGATTCAGGGTGAAATTCTGGACGCAACCCATTAATCCGAAAAGGGATATTCGTTCCAGCTGACGAGTGGTGCTACAGGCAGCTCGCCAGGGTGCGAGCCAGGTGCTGGGCGCGGGGGTCCATCAGCACATAGGGGCCAAGGGTATTGGTGACGAAGCCGAAGGCCACATCGCGCTCCGGATCGGCGAAACCGATGGAGCCACCTGCGCCCGGATGGCCGAAGGCCAGGCGCCCCATGCCGTAGGTGGCATTGGGCACATCGGGCTGCTCCAGCATGCAACCCAGACCGAAACGGGTCTGGGTCAGCAGGGTGCGGTCATCGCCCAGGCTGTGTTCGCGAGTCAGCTCGGCCAGCAGCGCCGATTCCAGCAGGCTGCCATCCAGCAGGCCGGCATAGAAGCCGGCCAGGCTGCGGGCATTGCCATGGCCGTTGGCCGCCGGCTGTTGCATGCGCCGCCATTCGGGCTTGTTGGTGCTGGTCATGATCGACGGTGGGTTGGTGAACGCACGGGTACTGAGAGCGGTGGGCTCGCTCATCATGCACTTGAGCAGGCGCTGGGCCGCCGCATCCCCCAGGTTGCCCTTGCCGCGGGCGATGTGGGCGACTCGGTGGAACTCGGCATCGTCCAGGCCGACGTGGAAGTCCAGCCCCAGGGGCCGGGCAACGCGGGCCACGATGGATTCACCGGGGCCACGGCCATCGGCACGGCGGATCAGTTCGCCCACCAGCCAGCCGTAGGTGATGGGGGCGTAGCCATGGCCCTCGCCCGGCACCCACCAGGGTTGCTCGGCGGCCAGGGCAGCGGTCATGGCGTCCCAGTCGTAGAGCGCCTCGGCCGGCAACGGCTCGCGGATCGCCGGCAAGCCGGCGCGATGGCTGAGCAGGTGGCGCAGGGTGATGCGCTCCTTGCCGGCGGCAGCGAACTCCGGCCACAGGCGGGCGACCGGTGCATCGAGGTCGAGCTTGCCCTCCCCCACCAGTTGCAGGGCGGTGACGGCGGCATAGGTCTTGGTGCAGGAGAACAGGTTCAGCAGGGTGTCACTGTGCCAGGCCTGCTGGCCATCCTTGTCGGCGGTCCCGGCCCACAGGTCGAGCACGGTTTCCCCGCCCACCTGCACGCACAGCGCGGCCCCGCGCTCCTGGGAGTCCTCGAAGAGGGCGGCGAACTCGTCGCGCACCGCTTCGAAACGCAAGTCGAAGTAACCCTGGATCTGCACCATCACTCTCCTTCAAAAAAGACGACGGCGGCATTGTTGCGATGCCGCCGTCTGCTGTGAACCCCGCTGAAGTTCGGCGCGGATGGCCTCAGTTCGCGGCGGGTTGCGCCGACGCTGCATCCTTGGTCCCGGGTGCAGGCTGGGCCGGCGCGGGGCTGGATGCCTCGGCTTTCGGGGCTTCCGGCTTGACTGCCTGGGCCTTCGGCGCCTCGGGCTTGGCGGGCTCTGCCTTTGGTGCGCCGGCCGGCTGCTTCGCCGCCGGGGCGGAAGCGGCCAGTTGCGCAGCGACCTCGAGGTTGGTCTTGCGCACCGATTTGACGAAGCCCTCGTAGGGACGGTCGGTGATGGCGACCAGACCAAGGTGACCGTTCTCGCCGTCCAGCAGACGGCCACTGGCGGGCTGGTCGAGGTACTGGAACCAGTGGGCACCGACGATCAGCGGCTCTTCCAGGGCCTTCTTGAGGAAGTTGGCGTAGGCCGGGCCACGCTCCTCTTCCTTGTAGACCTCGGAGACACCGCCCCAGAACGGGCCCCGGTCGCGGGAACCGAAGTGGAACTCGGTGACCATCAGCGGCTTGTCCAGCTTGCGCAGATATTCGAAGTCGTAGCCGTGCTGTGGCTCGCGGGTATAGAAGTTGAAACTCAACACGTCGCAATACTGGGCGCAGGACTCCACGGCCTCCGGCACGCTGGCGGCGAAGCGCCCGCCCAGCAGCAGGTGGTTCGGCGCGTGCCACTTCATCGACTCGGCGATGGTCTTGAAGTAGGTGTCGGCGAAGAAGCGCTGGAAGCGCTTGAGGTCCTCCTCGATGGCCGGGTGCTCGGGATTGGGCAGTGGTGCCTCGAAACCCGGGTCCTCCATCAGCTCCCAGGCCGGCAGATCAATGCCCCAGGCCCGGGACAGGCCCTGCTGGTTGCGGTACTTGTCGCGCAGTTGCTTGAGGAAGGCGCGCTTGGCCGGCACGTCGGTGGTCAGGCGCAGGGTGCCGTAGGCCAGGGCGTAGCGGGACTTGGGATCACTGCCGGGGCCGGCCCAGGCCAGTTCGTTGTCGGCGAAGTAGCCGATCAGCCAGGGATCGTCGCGATGGTCACGGGCGGCAATGGCAATCGCCCGCTCGGCCGCCATGGCGAAGCGCGGGTCGAACGGATCAGGCATGCCGCCCCACCAGTCGAGCCCCGTGCTGATGGTGGCGTAGTCGCCGTGGATCGACAGCGGCAGGGTATAGGGCATGCGCTGGGCAGTGCCGAACTCGGCAGCGCTCCAATTGCCCACGGTGTTGAAACCCCAGGCTTTCAGGCGATCCAGGCTGTGCTCGACCCAGCGCGCGGGCTCCTGCGGACCGTAGGTGCGCTCCAGGTTGGCACGGTAGAAGTCGTACCAGCGGCCATGGTCGAAGGCCCGGCCCTTGTTGGAGCCGGTCTCCCGGCGGCTGTCGCCGTTGCCGTACCAGTTGGCGAGGGGATCACCGTCCTTGGGCAGCGCGGTGAACATGGCCTCGCGGCCTTCGACGTAGGTCTGGCTGTTGTCCAGGGCAACGGTGTTGACGCCCAAGGAGAAAAACGGGTGGCCTTCGGGCGAAACCAGGTACCAGCGGCCATCGTGCTTCTCGGTGCGGAAAAAGCCGCTGGCCTCGAAGCTCGGGCCGCCAAGCCAGCCGCCGTAGGCGTCCTGCTCGGGCAGCTTGGCCTTCCATTCATCGAGCTGCTTGCGCTCCTTCTCGGCGGCGGCCTTGAGCTGCTCGTCGTTCTTGGCCTTCTCCGGCCAGTCGGCGCGGGTGTACTGGCCGTAGGCATCGATCAGACCGGTATAGAAATCGGTCTGGGGGTTCTTGTCCTCGGTGCCGAAGCGGCCCAGCAGGATGTTCTGGGCGGCGTTCGGGCGCTCCAGGGAAACGACGACGGCCGTGACCCTGGACAGGTCCAGCTCACCCTCCACCTCGGTGGCCAGCAGGTAGCGCTTGCCATCCTTCACCCAGGGCTGCGGCGGTGCAGCGCGCATGCCATGGGCGCGGGGCGAGGTGGCGGCCAGGGGCAACAACAGGGTCTGGGCTGGGCCGGCCGGCAGGGCGATGCGGCTACGAAGGGTCTTGCCATCGGCGCTTTCGACGGTGACGTCGAGGGTGATCGCCCAGTCCTGGGCGCTTTGCAGGTGCAGGCTCATGACGCTGGCCTGGGTCCAGTCCCAGGTGCCGCTCTGCGGTGACAGGCGCAGGCTGGGCTTCTCCGCCGGGTTGAAGGTCAGGCGGCGCAGCACCTCGCCTTCGGGCGTGGTTTCGGCGGTGACGCTGGGCAGGACCGCGTCCTGAGTGGTGACGGTGACGGTATCCAGCGGACGCACGAAATTGAACAGTGTTTCGGCCTGGATGGGAGCGCTCATGCCGGCCAGGGCCAGCACGATAGGCAGCAGGCGAGCCGTTTTAGGTGTCGAGAACATCAAGCCGATCCCCAAGAAAAGTCAGTGCATAGACAACGGATACGGCGAATGTTGCCGCTGATCGAATGATCCGTGTCCGCGCGAGCGGGCAATCATCGCAGAGGCAAGCCCGGCGTCAAGCGCCTGGGCCGTCCGGTCATTCGATCTCGCGTCGGAAGGGGGGCAGCGCGTTGAGGATGGCCTTGCCGTAGCGCTGGGTAACCACCCGGCGATCCAGCAGGGTGATGGTGCCGCGGTCGCTCTCGGTGCGCAGCAGGCGGCCGCAGGCCTGCACCAGGCGCAGGGATGCATCGGGTACGGCGATCTCCATGAAGGGGTTGCCGCCACGGGCCTCGATCCACTCGGCCAGGGCTGCTTCCACCGGGTCATCCGGCACCGCGAAGGGGATCTTGGCGATCACCACATGCTCGCAATAGGCACCCGGCAGGTCCACGCCCTCAGCGAAGGACGCCAGGCCGAACAGCACGCTGGGCTCGCCGTCGTCCACCCGGGCCTTGTGCTTGTTGAGGGTCTCCTGCTTGGACAGGTTGCCCTGGATCAGCACCCGTCTGCGCCAGTCACGCTCCAGCCCGTCGAACACGTCCTGCATCTGTCGGCGCGAGGAGAACAGCACCAGGGTGCCTCGGGCGCCTTCCACCAGGCGCGGCAGCTCGCGGGTGATGGCGGCAGTGTGGGCAGCGGCGTCACGGGGGTCGGCCTTGAGGTCCGGCACCCGCAGCAGGCCGGCATCGGTATGGTGGAAGGGGCTGGGCACCACGGCCGTGACCGACTGCCGCGGCAAGCCGGCGCGCATGCGATAGCGGTCGAAGGTGCCGAGCGCGGTGAGGGTCGCCGAGGTCACCAGGGCACCGTGGGCGACGTTCCACAGGTTCCGCCGCAGGGTCTCGGCGGCGAGGATCGGGCTGGCGTTGACCTCGATGTCATAGGCCGAGCCGAACTCGGCGAGGGTCAGCCAGCGCGCCATGGGCGGGCTCTCCTCCGGGTCCTCGGTGGTGAAGGCGGTCCACAACTCCCAGTTGCTCTGGGCGCGGGTCTGCAGGCTGCCGAACAAGGGGTACCACTCCTCGGCCTGCTGGCTGGAGAGGCCATTGGCGCCCTCCCCATCCATGGCTTCCTTGAGCAGTTCGGCCAGGCGGGTGAACAGGTCGTTGAGCTTGGCGAAGCCTTTCTTCAGCTCGATGCCCATCTCCACCAGGTGCTCCGGCACCACGCCACCCTCGAAGCGGTGGCGTGGGCGCTCGCGGCCTTCCATGTCCTCGCCGGCCCGAAAGTCGGCCAGCTCTTCGCAGGCGGTGAACATGAATTGCTGCTGGGCCCGGATCTCCCGCGCCAGCTCGGGCACGTTCTCGATCAGGCGGCCCATGTCCCCCGGCAGCGGGTGCTGGGCCAGCAGCTTGGTGAGGTTCTTGGCCACCGTCTCCAGCCAGTCGGCGGTGGAGCGCAGGCGGGTGTAGTGGGCGAAGTGGCCGATGGCCTTGTCCGGCAGGTGGTGGCCCTCGTCGAACACGTAGAGGGTTTCGCGCGGGTCGGGCAGCACGGCGCCACCGCCCAGGGCGAGGTCGGCCAGGACCATGTCGTGGTTGGTGACGATGACGTCCACCTTGGTCATGCCCTCACGCGCCTTGTAGAAGGCGCATTGCTGGAAGTTGGGGCAATGGCGCTTGGTGCACTGGCTGTGGTCGGTGGTGACGCGGGCCCAGTCCTGGTCCTCGATGGCCTCGGGCCAGGAGTCACGGTCGCCGTCCCAGCGGTTGCCGGCCAGGCGCTCGATCATCTGGTTGAGCAGCTTCTGGCTGCTCTCGTCGACATCGATGCGGAAGCCTTCCTCGGCGAACAACTGCGCGGTGGCGCTTTGCGCCTGACCGTCCTGCAGCAGCATGTCGAGCTTGGACAGGCACAGGTAGCGGCCGCGCCCCTTGGCCAGGGCGAAGCTGAAATTCAGCCCGCTGTTGCGGATCAGGTCCGGCAGGTCCTTGTGGACGATCTGCTCCTGCAGGGCCACGGTGGCCGTGGCGATCACCAGCCGCTTGCCTGCTGCCTTGGCCGAAGGAATCGCCGCCAGGCTGTAGGCCACGGTCTTTCCGGTACCGGTCCCGGCCTCCACCGCCACCACCGCCGGTTCGCCCTGGCGATGCCCTTCGTCATCCTGGGGGATGGCGCCGAGCACCTTGGCCACCTCGGCGATCATCAGGCGCTGCCCATAGCGGGCCTTGAGCCCCTTGGCTTCGAGGAAACGGGAGTAGGCCCCCTGGATCTGGGACTTGAGTTCGGTGCTGAGCATGGGGAGGTTGCGGACGCCGGAGAGCTGGATAAATTTTCAGTACTTTAACAGGGCGGCTATCATACCGCGCCCTGTTTCCGACTGGAGAAACCCGATGACGCCCTTCGCCGCGCTCTACGCTGCCCACGTCCTCGCCGCCCTGGTATGGGTCGGCGGCATGTTCTTCGCCTGGATGGTGCTGCGCCCGGCGGCCGTGACCACGCTGCAGCCGCCAGAGCGCCTGAAGCTGTGGATCGAGGTGTTCCGCCGATTCTTCGTCTGGGTCTGGGTCGCCGTGCTGGCACTGCCGCTGAGCGGCGTAGGGATGATGCACCTGCGCTTCGCCGGCTTCGACGGCTCGCCGCGCTATGTGCACATCATGGTGGGGCTCTACCTGGCGATGCTGGCGCTGTTCCTGCGGGTCAGCCTGCTGCAATTGCCGGAACTGAAGCGCGCCGTGGCGGCGGAAGACTGGCCAGCCGGCGGCGCGGCCCTGGGGCGCATCCGTCGGCTGATGGGCATCAACCTGCTGTTGGGGCTGCTGCTGATGACCATCGCCGCCGCTCGCCCCAGCTTCTGAGGTCAGTAGCGCACCACGTCCATGCGACCGTTCGTGCCGGCCGGGCCCGCCTGCCCCGGCTGGCCGGCGCGGCCTTTCTGGCCACGATCGGTGCTGTAGATCAGGCAGCCATTAGCGGCACCACCCGCGCCGGGGGCACCGGCCTCACCGGCTGGCCCGCCGGCACCGCCCTCGACACGGGCCCGTACCTGCTCCAGCGGGAAGTCCTGGGCCACCTCCAGGCGAATGTGCCCCCCATTTCCACCTTCCCCGCCATTGCCGCCGTTCTGGCCGTCATGGCCCCGGCTGGCCTGGCCCCAGAGGCAGCCACCGGGCTTGCCATCGGCACCGGCCAGGCCGCTGTAGCCCGGCGCACCGATGCCACCGCGTACATCCACGGTGAGTTCGTCGACGGCGACGGTGCCGAGGCGCAAGGTCAGGTCGCGGCCGTCGCTGGCCGGCTTCTTCATGCTGCCGGCCGCGCCGGAGGCGGTGATGTGGCCACCGGTGGCGATCTCGCCCCGGGCAACCTCCAGGCGGAAGGGTTGATCAGCCGAAGCGATGCCGATGCGCGCATCACGCCCCATGCGTAAATCGCCCACCTTGATCTCAGTGATGCTGACGGGCACAACGAGGGTGCCGTGGTCGGCAATCGCCACGCGATCAAGGTTGAGGGTGCCGGTCAGGGCCGGCAGTTTGATGAAGCTGTTGGTTTCAACGGTCACGCTGGTTTCAGCGAAGGCCAACGGGCTGGTCAACAGGGCGAGAAGGCAGAGTCTACGCATGACTGGCCTCCTGTTTCGGCAGGCTGGCCAGGTGGAACACGCCGAAGAGCATCAGTTGCAGGCGGTCCTTCCAGGGATGCGGCCGTGTCCGGAGCTGGGCGTTGTAGAGCAGCGCTTCCAGCACATGCAGGCCGAGCACCAGCAGGGCGAGGCCATTGAGCAGTGTGGAGAAGGGTCGAGCGAAGGGTTCGAACAGATTGGCCAGCACTGCCAGCCAGAACAGCAGGGCAACGAACTTGCCCACCCCCAGGAAGAATTTCATGTCACCCCCTTTTGTTTTTCTAGTGGGGCGACCTTACCCCTAACGCCGCCACAGCCAAATACCCCCGCCGAAATAAAATTTCAGCGACGGTCATCCTGTCCTGGCGACCTTTATGCCTCCCTTCATAAGCCAGATGCCAGCGGTTGATAACAGGCAAAAAGAAGGGGCCTTCCGGCCCCTTCGAGGGTCTGCTGTGTTTCAGCGATCGACGTGGATCTCCACCCGCCGGTTCTGCGCACGGCCCGCATCGGTGCCGTTGTCCGCCACCGGCTGGCTCTCGCCGAACCCCTCGGTGGTGACCTTGCCCGAGGGCACGCCCTGGCTGATCAGGTAGTCCGCTGCACTGCGTGCCCGGCGCTCGGAAAGCCGCTGGTTGTAGCCGTCGGCGCCCACGCTGTCGGTATGCCCGACCACCTTCACCGACACCATCGAGGCCCCGTTCAGACGGGTCGCGATGGTGGCCAGCTCCTGCTTGGCGGCGGCCGTGAGTTCCGCCGAGTCGAAGGCGAACAGCACCTTGCCCAGGTCGCTCAGCACGATCACTTCGTCCTCTGCAGGGGGCGGCGGCTCGTTGCGCACCATGTCGGGGTAGCTCGGCTGCGGGCAACCGTTGTGGTCGACCTCCATGCCAGCCGGGGTGTTGGGGCAGGTGTCGCGACGGTCGAAGACACCGTCACCGTCCGCGTCACCGTCCTGGGCATAGCAGATGAGGCCGCCGACCACCGCACCCGCGACGGCACCGCCCCCTGCCCAGGCTGAACTCTCGATCGCGCCCAGCCCACCGCCGGCCAGCGCACCGATCGCACTGCAGATTGGCCAGTTCCCCTGGTTGAGCGGCGCATCGCCCGTACTGGACGTCGAGGCGCAACCGGAAAGAACACTGCCGACCAGAAGAAAGAGAGCCACCCGTGGAAAGGTACTCATGATGAAGTTCTCCTGTGTCACCGACCGAATGCCGGCAACACAGGAGTAAAGACCCCGGCGCTGCGCTTGCCAAGGCTCAGGCCTCGCGAGGCGTGGCCTAGCGGCGGATGACGATCTCAACGCGGCGGTTCAGCGCGCGGCCTTCGGCGGTCTTGTTGTCCGCCACCGGCTCGCTCTCGCCCGCCCCGCCGACCGACTGCACGCTGTCGGCTGGAATCCCCGAGGCCACCAGGTAGTCCGCCACTGCCTTGGCGCGTTTCTCCGACAGCTTGAGGTTGTAGGCATCGCTGCCGACGCTGTCGGTGTGCCCGGTCACGCTCAGCCGAGCGCTGGGAGCCTCGTTGCGCAGCCGCGCGACGATGGTGTCCAGCTTGGTCTTGTCGGCCGGATCGAGCTTCGCCGAATCGAAGGCGAACAGCAGGTCACGGACCACGATGGTCTCCTCCTTGACCACCACCACCTCTTCCACCTGCTCCACCATCGGAGCCGCTGGTGGGCAGCCATTGGCATCCACCACGGTGCCGGGCGGCGTGCCGGGGCACTTGTCGCGGCTGTCCGGTACACCGTCACCATCCTCGTCGCCATCGCCGCGCGACCAGCAGTAACCAGCCGCCAGACCGCCGCCGAGCAACGCCCCCCACCCCGCCCAGGAACTGCTTTCGATCGCACCCAGCGCCGCACCGCCTACACCGCCTACTGCTGCGCACTTGGGCCAGTCGGTCTTCTGCAGACCGGCGCAGCCGGTCAGCAGAGTCGACACAAGTAGCAAGGGTATTGCTGTCCTTGTGATGCTCATATGCCTGTCTCCTCATGGTTGTCGGCCCGGAAAGCCGATCCCTGGGGAGTAAAGACGCGCCCCCTGCAAACTGCCAGCAAGGCACCCGGCAGAACTAGGCCTGGCTCCGCGGGCAGGCTAGTCTTCGCAGACCTGTCCGAGGAACGACGATGACCCAGAGTTTTTCCACCCGTACACCACAGCAGGCCGTCGCCGCCCTGCTCGACCGCTATGCCCCGGCCCGCCTGCTGCTGGTGGGTAACACCCCGCTGCCGGCGGCCGAAGCCTTCGCCGCCGCCCACCCAGACAGCCGGGTGGAGCACGCCCCCGCCGCGCCGCTGTCCGGTGCCCAGGCGGCCCAGCGCTATGACCTGGCCCTGCTGGCCGACTGCCTGGAGCACCTGCCCAAGCGCACCGGCCTGGAATTGCTGGGCGGCATCCGCAACCTGAACGCCAGCCGCATCGCCGTGCTGGTGGACCTCACTGCCTGCGACTGGCAGGACACCGACTTCTTCGCCCTGGCCCTCCAGGCCACCGAAACCTTCCAGCGCGAAGGTCAGGTGCTGCACCTGTTCACCTACGACCTGCACGAATACAAGCAGGTGCCCGACTGGCTGAACGCCAAGTTCTGGGCCAACCCGGAAAACTTCGGCAAGTACTGGTGGTGACCATGAGCACAACACCCTGTGCCTGCGGCAGCGGCAACCTCCTCGACCAATGCTGTGGCCGCTACCACGCCGGCCAGCCGGCCCCCAGTGCCGAGGCGCTGATGCGCTCGCGCTACTGCGCCTACGTACTGGGCCAGGTGGACTACCTGGTCGCCACCACCCTGCCGAGCCAGCAGGCGGGTCTGGATCAGGACTCGATCAAGGCCTGGAGCCTGGGCAGCACCTGGCTGGGTCTGGAGGTGGAAGCCAGCGAAGTCCTCGGCGGCGCCCCCGAACACGCCCGCGTCACCTTCACCGCCCGTTGGCATGACAGCCAGGGCGAGCACGCCCACCGTGAGCGCTCGTCCTTCGTCCAGCACGACGGGCGCTGGTATTTCATCGACCCCACCGTGCCGGTGAAAGCGGGCCGCAACGACCCCTGCATCTGTGGCAGCGGGCAGAAATTCAAGAAGTGCTGCGCGGGGTATCTCTAGACACAGCTGCGCAGCGAAAGGAATCCACGCCAACCCCAAGAAGGAGACACCCATGGCCAAGCGCCATTTGCTCATCCCCCTGCTCGCCGCCATGGCCTGCGCCAGCCAGGCCGCCGAAGTCCACCTCGGACTCGGCAGCGCCGAACGGGTCACCCGCCTGTTCGCCTACCCCAACAACTGCAACGTCATCTGCTACCGCGACTGGAGCCTGGAGCAGACGGTCGAGCACTACCTCAAGCAGAGCCTGGCCCGCGACGGCCTGGCCAAGGCCTCGGTGAAGGTCCACCGCGACAAGGACGGCGTCTACGCCAACTTCTCCGGCGTGCCGGCCGACTACGGCAAGCCGCTGATGAAGCTGCTGGATGCCGGCGACAGCGCCTACGAAGGCGCCAAGCGCCTGAACCACGACAAGCAGTGGCAGTACAACTGGTACTTCTTCCTGCCGCTGGGCATGGCCCTGGAAAACCGCCGCAGCGTCGAGCTGCTGCACTTCCCGCCGGACTACTCCCTGACCAAGGCGCAGGACTACCTCGAGTCCTCCACCACCAACCGCTGGGCCAGCCTGCTGGTGGTCAACGGCGTGGCCGCCGACGCGACCCCGGGCTACCAGACCATCATCGACATCGCCCCCATCGCCGCCCCATCCGACGCCGGCAGCACCCTGGAATCCGTCTACGACTACTTCACGCCCTACCAGACGCGGATGGTCCAGGAACTCACCGCCGGCAAACCGGCTGCCCTGCCCATGGTGGCGTTCGGCAAGCCGGTCCGGGACTGGGTGAAGAAGCAGTACAACGTCAGCATCGGCGTGCTCGGTCTCGGTCAGATCGACCTCGGCAAGGACCAGAAGGTCCCGGTGCTGGGCAGCAACCACCCGAGCTACATCTGGTACGCCGCCAACCCGGACAACTATGACGGCGACGAAGCCAAGGCCGACGCTGCCGGGCTCAAGGTGATGGGCCAGGACCTCAGCGCCGCCTGCTGGCAAGCCAAGCTGGGCAGCAACCCGAGTGCCGACCCGTCCACCACCCTTTCCAGTTGCAAGCAGACCTGGCAGGTGACCAACAAGGTGCAGACCTGCGAGCTGTTCTACACCTCCATCCGCAAGTACGACGCCGACAAGGCCAAGCAGACCTGTACCGCCCCCCAGGGCTGAAGCAGGACGCAACGGCAAGAACGAAAGAGCCCGCCAGTTCGGCGGGCTCTTTCGTTCACTCCTGCAGCTTCAGGTGCGAGATATCCGGCGGCGGGCCGGCCGGCACCGCCTTGGCCTGGCCCATGTCGCTGCCCACCGGCGCCAGGCTGAACTGGCTGAGGTCCACCTTCGGCGCCACCGGCTCGGCCTTGGCGTCCTGCAGGTCCGCCCCGACCGGCGCGATGCCGAAGTCCGGTGCGTCGACGTCCATGAAGGCCGCCATGTACTCGTCACGCGGGGCCACCTTGAGGCGTCCGGCCGGTGCGGCTGCGGGGGCCGCAGCAGCGGGCACAGGTGCCACGGCAGGCGCCGCCGGCTCGGCGGGTGGCGGGGGCGCCAGCTCCACCTCCTCGACCTCCACGTCCATGTCGCGCACATCCACCCGTGCCCCGGCCCGCTCCAGCGTCACCCGGTATTTTTCCGCCCCGGCCGCATCAAGATTGTTCTTGATCACGATGCGCCGGCCGGAAAACAGCAAGGCTATGCGCTGTGCGTCGGCCTGGAACAGCCTGGCGAGGTTGGCCTTCACCTGGTCGGCATCCGCACCGGGAACCAGTTGGCCGGAGAAGGCGATCTCGTAGCGGCTCATTGGTCACACTCCTGTCCTAAACAGCACGCAGTATGGCGCAGGTTTTTTTCTGCCAACAACAAGTTGCAGCCGAGCAGTTGCTTGTTACACTTGAGCGTCTTCGGAGTATCGCGATGTTTTATCAGGCGCAAACGATAAGAATTCTCAGCCTACTGGTTTTGCTGACCCTCTCTGCCTCAGGCCTTTCCGGTTGTTCCACCTGGCTGACCGGGGGCTTTCGCGATCCCGACGTGCAACTGGTCAAGGTCGACGTGATCAAGGCCCGCCTCCTCGAACAACAGTTCCTGCTGCGCTTTCGCGTGGACAACCCCAACGACGTCAGCCTGCCCATCCGTGGCCTGGCCTACACCGTCTACCTCAACGACGTGAAGCTCGCCACCGGCGAATCCGACACCTGGTTCACCGTCCCCGCTCGGGGCCGCGAGACTTTCGAAGTGCCGGTGCGCACCAACCTGTGGCGTCACATGAAGTACATCGTCAAGCTGCTGGAAAAGCCCGACGAGGTCATCCGCTACCGCCTCGAAGGCGAAGTGAAGACCGGCCTCATGTTCGGCAAGAGCGTGCACCTCGCCCGCAATGGCGAGATAATCCCGGGCAACTACATCCCGGAGTGATCCACCCCATGAGCCAGCACGAACACGTCCATGGTCCCGACTGCAACCACGACCATGACCACGATCACCACCACGTCCACGGCCCGCACTGCAACCATGGCCACCAGGAGCCCGTGCGCAACCCGCTGAAGGAAGTGGGCCGCAACGACCCCTGCCCCTGCGGCAGCCAGAAGAAGTTCAAGAAGTGCCACGGTGCCTGATCCGCACCCGCACAACGAGGCCCGTCTAGTACGGGCCTTTTCGTGTCTGCCGGGAATCCTTTAGGCTGACCGGCCGCTTCAGAGGAGTCCCGCCATGATCGACCTGTATTACTGGACCACCCCCAACGGCCACAAGATCACCCTGTTCCTCGAGGAGACCGGCCTCCCCTACCGGATACACCCCATCAACATCGGCAAGGACGAACAGTTCCAGCCGCACTTCCTCAAGATCGCCCCCAACAACCGCATCCCCGCCATCGTCGACAACGAGCCGGCGGACGGCGGCGAACCGCTCTCGCTGTTCGAGTCCGGGGCCATCCTGCTCTACCTCGCCGAGAAGACCGGGCGCTTCATCCCCCAGGACCTGCGCGGCCGCCAGGAAGCCCTTCAGTGGCTGTTCTGGCAGATGGGTGGCCTCGGCCCGATGGCCGGACAGAACCACCACTTCAACCGCTTCGCCCCGGAGAAGGTGCCCTACGCCATCCAGCGCTACGTCAAGGAAACCGCCCGCCTCTACGGCGTGCTCGACCGCCGCCTGGCCGACCGCGCCTTCGTCGCCGGCGACGACTACAGCATCGCCGACATGGCCATCTACCCCTGGATCGTGCCCCACGCCTACCAGGAGCAGGACCTGGACGACTTCCCCCACGTCAAGCGCTGGTTCCAGGCCATCCAGACCCGCCCGGCCACCGTCCGCGCCTACGACCTGGTGGAGCGCATCAACCCCGCCGCAGCCGTCCGCAAGTAACCGCTGCACCACACCCGGCACCCGTGATGCAGTGGGCGTCGGGCAGTGCTCAGGTGCCCCCGTCGGAAGGCCGGTCATCCGGCCCTTGCGCAGTCCGAAGCCGCTCTCTAACGTAGCGCGTTTCGAACCGCCGCCTTCCCCGGGAGACACCGCCCCATGGCTTCGCCTGCGCCCAAGCGCCTCATCTCCACCTTCTGCCTGGGCGCCGCCCTCAGCGCCATGGTCGGCCTCACCGGCTGCCAGTCCTGGCTGGACAGCCGCTACGCCGACAGCCTGCCGCCCACCTCCGGCTTCCAGCCGGTCAAGGGCCTGGCGCAGAGCGTCTCGATCCGCCGCAACCCGCTGGGCATGCCACTGATCGAAACCACCACCTTCCACGACGCCCTCTTCGCCATGGGCTACGTGCATGCCTCCGACCGCCTCAGCCAGATGGTCGGCCTGCGCCTCATGGCCGAAGGCCGCCTGGCGGAGATGGCCGGCCCGGGCGTGCTGGAGATCGACCGTTTCATGCGTGCGGCCAACCTGCGCAAGAGTGCCGACATCCTCTACAAGAACGCCTCCCCGCGCCTGAAGTCCTTCTTCGAGGTCTACGCCCGGGGCGTCAACGCCTACCTCTACCGCTACCGCGACAAGCTGCCGATGGACCTGGCCGAATCCGGCTACCGGCCCGCCTACTGGAAGCCCGAGGACTCGGTGCTGGTCTTCACCCTGCTCAACTTCGGCCTGGCGGTGAACCTGCAGGAAGAGATCGCCTCCCTGGTCATGGCGCAGAAGGTCGGCGCCGACAAGGTCGCCTGGCTGCTGCCGGTCTACCCCGACGAGAACCTGCCCTTCGACGAAGCCGAAAAGCTCAAGGGCCTCAACCTCGGCGGGCAGATCCCCGGCCTGGCCAGCATCGACCAGGCCGCCGCCCAGGTGGCCGGCCTCGGCATGCTCGGCGTCGCCGCCTCCAACAACTGGGCCATCGCCCCGCAGCGCGCGCGCAACGGCAAAAGCATCCTCGCCAACGACACCCACCTGCCGCTGTCCATGCCCTCCATCTGGAACTTCATGCAGATCCGCTCGCCGAGATTCCAGGCCGCCGGCGTCTCGGTGGCGGGTGTCCCGGCCATCGTCGCCGGCTTCAACGGCAAGCTCGCCTGGGGCATGACCATGGTCATGGCCGACAACCAGGACCTCTACCTGGAGAAGGTCAAGCGCGAAGGCAACCGCCTCTACTACCTGGCCGACGGCAAGTGGCAGCCGGCCATCGAGCGCAATGAGACCTTCTTCATCAAGGGCGAGCGCCCGATCCGCGAAACCATCTTTGAAACCCGCCACGGCCCGCTACTGAACTCCGTACTCGGCCAACGCAAGCACCCGCTGCAGCCGGTGGAGCTGAAGAGCGGCCTGGGCATCGCCCTGAAGACCGTCCAGTTCGAGCAGGACACCACCCTCGACGCCTTCTTCGACCTGTCCCGCGCCCAGTCCGTGGAACAGGCCGCCGAAGCCACCCGCGCCATTCGTGCCATCGGCCTCAACCTGCTCACCGCCGACGCCCAGCACATTGCCTGGCAGGTCACCGGCCGCTACCCGAACCGCCGCGAAGGCCGGGGCCTGATGCCCTCTCCCGGCTGGGACAGCCGCTACGACTGGGACGGCTACGCCGACCCCATGCTCCACCCCTACGACCAGGACCCGCCCCAGGGCTGGCTCGGCACCGCCAACCAGCGCACCGTCCAGGGCGGCTATGGCGTGCAACTGTCCAACTCCTGGTTCTACCCCGAGCGGGCCGAGCGCATCGCCCAACTGGCCGGCAGCGGCAAGCACGACACCCGCAGCATGATCGCCATGCAGTACGACCAGACCACCCCCTTCGCCACCAAGCTCAAGGCCATGTTCGAAGACCCGGCCATGGCCCAGCCGCTCAAGCAGGCCATCGACGCCCTGCCCGGCGCCGAGCGTGACCGTGCCCGCGAAGCCCTGAGCCGCCTGCTGGCCTTCGACGGCAACCTCGCCCCCACCTCGGCCGACGCCGTCTACTACGAAGCCTTCCTCCACGAGAGTGCGCGGCAGATCTTCCTCGACGAACTGGGCCCGGACACCAGCCCCGCCTGGCAGGCCCTGGTGGAGACCGCCAACCTCTCCTACTCCGCCCAGGCCGACCACCTCCTGGGCCGCGCCGACAGCCCCTTCTGGGACGACGTGCGCACCCCGCAGAAGGAAGACAAGCCCGCCATCCTCGCCCGCAGCCTCGCCGCCGCCGTCAGCTTCGCCGAAGGCAAGCTCGGCGCCGACCGCCGCAACTGGCAGTGGGGCAAGCTGCACACCTACACATGGGCCACCGACACCACCCGTCTCGCGCCCTACATGAGCGCCAGCCAGCGCACCGGCATCAACGCCATCAAGGGTTACCTGGACCGCGGCCCCTACCCCGCCGGCGGCGACATGAACACCCTCAACGTCTCCGGCTACAACTGGGGCAACGACTTCGACACCTGGCTGATCCCGGCCATGCGCATCATCGTCGACTTCGGCCAGCCGGAACCCATGATCGGCCTCAACAGCTCCGGCCAGTCCGGCAACCCCGCCAGCCCGCACTACGCCGACGGCATCGACGCCTGGCTCAAGGCCCGCTACCTGAGCTTCCCGTTCCAGTCTCAGAACCTCGACGGCGTCTACGGCACCAAGCGGCTGATGCTCACCCCGCAGAAATGATCACCCCCACGCGGAACTCCCCGCGTGGTGGCTGTCTATGTAAACGGACTTACTCCATAGATCACATCTTCAGGGCGCCCTCACCGGCGCCCTTTCTTTTGCCCGTGAAAAGCCTCAGCGCCAACCTTGCGGAAAATGCGCGGATGTAGCCCGGGCTTCAGCCCGGGAGATCGGCAAGAAGGGAAAGCCAGGGAAAGCGGCCCCTGCATTGCACAGGGGCCGCCCGGGTTCAGGACGCCTTGGGCTTCACCGGCGCCTTGGGCTCCGGCTTCAGGAAGGGATACAGGTGCTGGCGCAGGATGCCGTCCGGCAGCGGCTTGCCGAACACCCCGTAGCGGGTCGGCCACTCCTTCGGCGGCAGCTTGAAGGTGCCGAACACCATGTCGACGATCGGCAGGTGGATCGCATAGTTCTTGTAGATGTAGTCCGGGTGCCGAGCGTGGTGCCAGTGGTGGTAGCGCGGTAGCACCAGCAGGTAGTTCAGCCAACCGCCATCGATGCGCACGTTGGCGTGGGCCAGCACCGCCTGCACACCCACCAGGATCACGTAGGCGTTCATCGCCTGGGGCGAGAAGCCCATCAGCATCAGCGGCACCAGCACCCCGGTACGGGTCAGCAGGATCTCCACGAAGTGGATGCGCGAGCCCGCCAGCCAGTCCATCGCCGTGCTCGAGTGGTGCACCGCATGGAAGCGCCACAGCCAGGGCACCACGTGGTACAGGCGGTGCAGCCAGTACTGGCCGAGGTCCGCCACCAGCACCGCGAGGATGAACTGTAGCCAGACCGGCATGGACTGCACGCCGGCCTGGAAGGTCGCCGAGACCGCCCAGCCCCCCAGCAGGGTGGAGGACGCGGTGACGAAGATCAGGATGAACTGCACCAGCATGTGGCTGACGAAGAAGTACGCCAGGTCCGTGCGCCAGTGCGGCCGCAGGATGTTCTGCTCCGGGTCCTTCGCGTACAGCTTTTCCAGCGGGATGAAGACGATGGCCGACACCAGCAGCGCCAGCACGAACCAGTCCAGCCCCAGGGAATAGGGCGTCTGGCCGATGGTCTCGAACTGGATGTTGGTGCCCCCCAAGAACACCGCCAGCCCCGAGGCCGCGATGCCGGTGAAGCCCAGGCGCTTGCGCCGGTTAAGCAGGATGTTCAGCGTGCCCAGGCTGAACGACAGCACCAGGCCCACCAACAGCACCGTGCGAGCGAACTGCTCGCTGTAGACCTTGCGGAACTCCGCAAAGGTCAGCCACTCGGGAAACAGGAAACACAGCACCGCGCAGAGGCTCAACAGGCCCAGTGCCGCAGACAGGTAACCACTGATACGCCCTTCCCCGACCCGGAACGGGGCGTGGCCATGGCGCTGGAAATAGGCTTTGAGAGCCTCCATCGGACATCCTCCTTGAAACCGGCCTTCTGGCCGTTCACGATCTTGACGCACCAGCCGCGCTCCAGGCCACCTCCGGCGACGAATGCCGCGTCCAACTGCGACGTCCATCGCGTTGAGGGCGAACCAACCAGCGCGCTGCCGGGTCAGCAACCACGAACCCACAGCAAGGCATCCCATGGACCTGGTCGTCGCCCGGCCGGAGGGCCTCTACTGCCCGCCCGGCGATTTCTACATCGATCCCTGGAAACCCGTCGCCCGCGCCGTCATCACCCACGGTCACGGCGACCACGCCCGCAGCGGCAACGGCCACTACCTCACCGCCACCCCCGGTGCCGGCGTGTTGCGCGCCCGCCTCGGCGACGTGCCCCTGCAGACCCTGGACTACGGCGAAGCCCTGCTGCACAACGGCGTGCGCATCAGCCTGCACCCCGCCGGCCACGTGCTCGGTTCCTCCCAGGTGCGCCTGGAACACCAGGGCCAGGTCTGGGTCGCCTCCGGTGACTACAAGACCGAAGCCGACGGCACCTGCGCTCCCTTCGAGCCGGTGCGTTGCCACTGCTTCATCACCGAATCCACCTTCGGCCTGCCCATCTACCGCTGGCAGCCCCAGGCCCAGGTCATGGGCCAGGTGCGCCAGTGGTGGCAGGCCAACCGTGCCGCCGGGCGCGCCAGCGTGCTGTTCAGCTACGCCTTCGGCAAGGCCCAGCGGTTGCTCCACGGCCTGGCGGACGATCCGGGCCCGATCCTCGTCCACGGCGCCGTGGAGCCCCTCAACCGCGTCTACCGCGAAGCCGGCGTGCGCCTGGCCGACACCCGCTACGCCGGCGAACTCAAGCGCAACGACCCGCTGCTGCGCGAAGCCCTGGTCATCGCCCCGCCCTCCGCTGCCGGCAGCACCTGGATGCGCCGCTTCGGCGACTACAGCGACGCCTTCGCCAGTGGCTGGATGCTCCTGCGCGGCGCCCGTCGCCGCCGGGGCGTGGACCGCGGCTTCGTACTCTCCGACCACGCCGACTGGCCCGGCCTGCTCTGGGCCGTGCAGCAGAGCGGCGCGGAGCGGGTCTTCGTCACCCACGGCTCGGTCCCCGTGCTGGTGCGCTACCTGCGCGAACAGGGCCTCGACGCCCAGGGCTTCAGCACCGAGTACGGCGACGAGGACGACACCCCCGACAGCGCCGACGCCATCCCGGAGGCCCCCGCATGAAGGCCTTCGCCGACCTCTACGTGCGCCTCGACGCCAGCACCTCCAGCAACGCCAAGCTCACCGCCCTGGAGGACTACTTCCGCCAGGCCAGCGCCGAAGACGCTGCCTGGGCCGTGTACTTCCTCAGCGGCGGCAAACCGCGCCAACTGGTGCCGGTGCGCCAGCTCAAGGCCAGCACCCTGGCCGTCACCGGCCTGCCCGAATGGCTCTTCGAAGAGAGCTACCAGAGCGTCGGCGACCTCGCCGAAACCATCGCCCTGCTGCTGCCCCCCGCCGCCAGCGACAGCCAGGAGGGCCTCGCCCACTGGCTGGAAGAGCACCTGCTGCCCCTGCGCGGCCTGCCGCCGGCCGAACTCACCGAGCGCCTGTCGCGGCTCTGGGCGCGGCTCGATCGCGACGGCCTGCTGGTGTTCAACAAACTCATCACCGGCGCCTTCCGCGTCGGCGTCTCGCGCCTGCTGGTGACCCGCGCCCTGGCCAGCCTCAGCGGCCTGGACCCCAAGCGCATCGCCCAGCGCATGGTCGGCTACACCGACATCAGCCGCGTCCCCAGCGCCGACGGCTACCGCCGGCTGATCGCCGCCGAAAGCCCCGACGAGCACCGCGAACGCGGCGGCCAGCCCTACCCCTTCTTCCTCGCCCACCCGCTGCAGCTGGAGCCCGAGGCCTTCGACGAACGCCTCGGCCCGCCCGGCGACTGGCTGGCGGAATGGAAGTGGGACGGCATCCGCGCGCAACTGGTACGCCGCGACGGCCAGCTGTGGATCTGGTCCCGGGGCGAAGAGCTGGTCACCGAGCGCTTCCCCGAGCTGCACGCCCTCTGCCGGCAGTTGCCCGACGGCTGCGTGATCGACGGCGAACTGCTGGTCTGGAAGGACGGCCGCGCCGAGCCCTTCGCCCTGCTGCAACAGCGCATCGGCCGCAAGCGCCTGACCCGCCAGGTGCTGGAAGACGCCCCCGTGCGGGTGCTGGCCTACGACCTGCTGGAATGGCAGAGCGAAGACTGGCGCAGCCGCCCGCAACAGGCCCGCCGCGCCCAGCTCGAACAGCTGCTGGCAGGGCTCGACACCCCGTTGCTGGGGCTGTCCCCGGAAGTCGCCGGCGCCACCTGGGAGGCCCTGGCCGCTGAACGCCAGCGCGCCCGCGAACAGGGCGTGGAAGGCCTCATGCTCAAGGCCCGCGACGCCCGCTACGGCGTCGGCCGCACCCGCGAGGACGGCACCTGGTGGAAATGGAAGCTCGACCCCTACAGCGTCGACGCCGTGCTCATCTATGCCCAGCGCGGCCACGGCCGCCGCGCCAG
This sequence comes from Pseudomonas sp. ENNP23, assembly GCF_001728945.1. Lineage (NCBI taxonomy): Bacteria > Pseudomonadati > Pseudomonadota > Gammaproteobacteria > Pseudomonadales > Pseudomonadaceae > Pseudomonas > Pseudomonas sp. ENNP23. The sequence goes on along the minus strand of NZ_LYSP01000034.1, from coordinate 3,843 downwards.
CCTCTACACCGACTTCACCTTCGCCGTCTGGGCCGAGGGCGAAGGCGACGCCCCGCGCAGCCTGGTGCCCTTCGCCAAGGCCTACTCCGGGCTCACCGACGAGGAGATGCGCCAGGTGGACGCCATCATCCGCCGCACCACCGTGGAGAAGTTCGGCCCGGTGCGCAGCGTCACCCCCAGCCTGGTGTTCGAGCTGGGCTTCGAAGGCATCGCCCGCTCGCGCCGGCACAAGAGCGGCGTCGCCGTGCGCTTCCCGCGCATGCTGCGCTGGCGCCGCGACAAACCCGTGGAGGACGCCGACACCCTGGCCAGCCTGCACGCCCTGCTGGGCAACGCCCCGACAGAGGACGATGCATGAGCCGACCCTCCGACGCCTGGTTCAACGCCCAGGGCTGGACGCCCTTCCCCTTCCAGCGCCAGCTCTGGGACGCCGCCCGCCAGGGCCGCTCCGGCCTGCTCCACGCCACCACCGGCTCCGGCAAGACCTACGCCGCCTGGTTCGCCGCCCTCGACGCCATCGCCCCCGGCACCGCCAGCCCCGCCAAGCCGCTGCACCTCTCGGTGCTGTGGATCACCCCCATGCGCGCCCTGGCCGCCGACACCGCCCGCGCCCTGCAGGCGCCCCTGGACGCCCTCGGCCTGCCCTGGAGCCTCGGCCTGCGCACCGGTGACACCGGCAGCAGCGAGCGCGCCCGCCAGGCCCGGCGCCTGCCCAGCGCCCTGGTCACCACCCCGGAAAGCCTCACCCTGCTGCTGACCCGCGCCGACGCCGCCGAGGCCTTCGCCCACCTGCAGATGGTGGTGGTGGACGAATGGCACGAACTGCTCGGCAGCAAGCGCGGCGTGCAACTGCAACTGGCCCTCGCACGCCTGCGCCGCTGGCACCCGCAACTGGTGACCTGGGGCCTCTCTGCCACCCTCGGCAACCTCGAACACGCCCTGGAGGTGCTGGTACCCGACGGCCAGGGCCTGCTGCTGGAAGGCCGCCAGGACAAGGCCCTGGCAGTGGACACCCTGCTCCCCGACAGCGTCGAGCGCTTCCCCTGGGCCGGCCACATGGGCCTGCGCATGCTGCCCAAGGTGGTCGCCGAACTGGAGGCCAGCCCCAGCAGCCTGGTGTTCACCAACACCCGCTCCCAGGCCGAACTCTGGTACCAGGCCCTGCTGGAGGCGCGGCCCGACTGGGCCGGGCTGATCGCCCTGCACCATGCCTCGCTGTCCCGCGAGGTGCGCGAATGGGTCGAGGACGCCCTCAAGCACGGCCGGCTCAAGGCCGTGGTCTGCACCTCCAGCCTCGATTTGGGGGTGGACTTCCTGCCCGTCGAACGGGTCCTGCAGATCGGCACCACCAAGGGCATCGCCCGCCTCATGCAGCGCGCCGGCCGCTCCGGGCACGCCCCCGGCCGCACCTCGCGGGTCACCCTGGTGCCCACCCACAGCCTGGAACTGGTGGAGGCCGTCGCCGCCCGCCAGGCCGTGGCCGAGCGCCGCATCGAAGCCCGGCAGAGCCCGGAAAAGCCCCTCGACGTGCTGATGCAGCATCTGGTCAGCATGGCCCTGGGGGGCGGCTTCCAGCCCGACGCGCTGCTGGCGGAAGTGCGCGGCGCCTGGGCCTACCGCCACCTCGACGCCGCCGACTGGGCCTGGTGCCTGGCCTTCGTCCGCCATGGCGGCAGCTCCCTCAGCGCCTACCCCGACTACCAGCGGGTGGAGCCCGACGAGCAGGGCCTCTGGCGCGTACCCAACCGCGCCCTGGCCCGGCGCCACCGGCAGAGCGTCGGCACCATCGTCGGCGACGCCAGCCTGCAGGTGCGCTTCTGGGGCAAGGGCGGCGCCGCCGGCCACCTCGGCAGCATCGAAGAAAGCTTCATCGCCCGCCTGCGCCCCGGCGAGGTATTCCTCTTCTCCGGCCGCCACCTGGAACTGGTGCGGGTGGAAGGCATGACCGCCTACGTACGCCGCTCCAGTGTCCGCAAGGCTGCCATCCCGCGCTGGAACGGCGGGCGCATGCCACTCTCCAGCGAACTGGCCGCCGCCCTGGTGCACCAGCTCGGCGAGGCCGCCCAGGGCCGCTACGACAGCCCCGAGCTGCAGCTCGTGCGCCCGTTGCTGAGCCTGCAGGCCGCCTGGTCCGCCCTGCCCGAGAACGACAACCTGCTGGTGGAGCGCCTGCACTCGCGGGAGGGCTGGCACCTGTTCCTCTACCCCTTCGCCGGCCGCCACGTGCACCTGGGCCTCGCCAGCCTCCTGGCCTGGCGACTGGCCCGCCAGCGCCCCGGCACCTTCTCCATCGCCGTCAACGACTACGGCCTGGAACTGCTGGCCGCCGAAGACCCCGACTGGGACGACGCCCGCCTGCCCGCCCTGCTGGAGGACGGCGACCTGCTCACCGAACTGCTGGACAGCCTCAACGCCAGCGAGCTGACCCGCCGCCGCTTCCGCGAAATCGCCCAGATCGCCGGCCTGCTCTACAGCGGCCCGCCGGGGGCGCACAAAAGCACCCGCCAGTTGCAGGCCTCCAGCAGCCTGTTCTTCGACGTGTTCCGCCAGTACGACCCGGACAACCGCCTGCTGCACCAGGCCCGCGACGAAGCCCTGCGCCAGGAGCTGGACCTGCCACGCCTGGCCGACGCCCTCGCCCGCCTGCGCCAGCGGCGCCTGGTGGTGAAGGACGTCGAACGCGCCACCCCGCTGGCCTTCCCCCTGCTGGTGGAGCGCCTGCGCGAGGGCCTGAGCACCGAGAAGCTCGCCGACCGCATCGCCCGCATAGTGGCGCAACTGGAAAAAGCCGCCGACGCCCCGCCCAGACGGAGGCGCCGCCCGTGAACACCCACCTCGACGTGGACCTGGCCGGCACCCGCCTGCGCCTGCTGGGGGACCGCGCCCTCTACTGGCCGGACCAGCACTGCCTGCTGATCGCCGACATCCACTTCGGCAAGGCCGCCAGCTTCCGCCGCCTCGGCCAACCGGTCCCCGCCGGCACCACCGCCGCCAACCTGGCGCGGCTGGACCGCCTGCTGCACCGCCACGACACCCGGCGCCTGGTCTTCCTCGGCGACTTCCTGCACGCCCGCCACGGGCGCCACGACGGCCTCTGGCAGGCCCTGGCCGACTGGCGCGAACGGCATCCCGCACTGCACATCGACCTGGTGCGCGGCAACCACGACCGCCACGCCGGCGACCCGCCCGCCAGCCTCGGCATCGACCTGCACGAGGCCGAACTGCTGCTCGGCCCCTTCGCCCTGCGCCACGAGCCCGAACCCCACCCAGAGCGCCACGTCCTGGCCGGCCACCTGCACCCCTGCCACCGCCTGCGCGGCCCCGGCCGGCAGAGCCTGCGCCTGCCCTGCTTCGCCCTCGGCCGCAGCGTCAGCCTGCTGCCGGCCTTCGGCGAATTCACCGGCGGGCTGGAACAATCGGCCACCCCGGGCACCCGCCTCTACCTCTGCGGCGACGGGGGCGTCTGGCCGGTGCCGACGGCCTGAAACCACCGATCCGGGCCAACGACTGAACGTGTCGGCCCCGAGGGGGTCAGAACAAGGGCATTGTTCATTGCTCCCTGTGGCGCCCTCGTGGCGCCTGCTTTTTTTGGGGAGCAGTCCATCTGAAGCGCACTCCGAAATTGCATGTGGCTGAGAAGTTGAGGCAGGGAACCTGCCCCTTCAGGAGGCCGAGCGCAGTCGTTGCGCAGGGGGACGAGCGGCATGGATGCCGCGAGAGGCGCGCCAGGCCATGGATGGCCCATCGCGCCGGCCCCCGAAGCAACGATGGAGCGAGGGGAGTCCCGCGAAGCGGGACCCGGATGCAGGGGCGAGCCTTTTTGGTTTCTTTTTTGGCGACTGG
>NZ_LYSP01000033.1:0-80237 GCF_001728945.1 Pseudomonas sp. ENNP23 | reverse complement strand
TTTTTCTTTGCCTGGAGAAAACTGCGCCAAATAAAAAAGGCGTTCCGTCTGGGCGGAACGCCTTCACGCAAGCTGCCCCTCTTGAGGCAAGTGCCACCTCGGAGGATGGGCGCTTCTTGTAGATTGTATGGAGCTTTAAGCACGCTCCGTGCCAGTTCGCTTATCAGCACGCCCTGCGGGCTTTTGAGAGGTCAGTGCTTCCCAGGCGGGCATGTTGTTGCACTTGAAAAGTGCGCAGTGAGCCGAAATGGTGCGTCGTTAGTCCAGCCAGTTGGCCTGCGGAAAGGTCATGCGGAGGGATTCCGGTATTTCCACCATCCGCGAATACGAGTAGTCGAAGAGGACGAAGCCGGACTTGGCCATGGCTACCAGCTTTCCATCAGCGGGGCGGGTTGCGGAAGGTGATGTCACCGCCGTAGCGGTTGAAGTCCATCACTCCCACCTCGAAGCACGGCTGGTCCTGCGCGTGGGCTTCGTTTCGGTAGGTGGTGGCGAGTTTGGTGACGATGATGCCGGCGCGGTCAGCGCCCGTCTCGGTGATCCCGTAGTCGTACAGGAAGCGCGCTCGGGCTTCGGAAATCATCGAGGTCATCGAGTCGTTGCCCGGGTGGTTTGCGCCGTTGATGCCGGTGACGCGCACAGTGAGGTGGGTGGAGTAGCAGAACTGGTCCCCTGGAAGGCTCAGTGCCAGGGGCGGGCCATCGTTGAAAACTCAGGGGACAGGGGGCGCGGATTCTACCTGCCCCTGGCTTGGGCCCGCCTGATCATTCGCCAGGTGAATGACTCAGCGATGCAGGCTGTTCAGCCAGTGGAACGTGACTCGCCCGCCTTCGTTCTCCGGGCCGTAGTTGTCCTGGATGTAGGCCCCGGCCTTGAAGTACAGCTGCTGCGTGCTCCAGTAGCCGCTCAGTTGCCGATACAGTCCGCCGTCGTCACCTTTGCTGATGACGGTGATGCCCAGGCGACCTGTTGGTGTCAGCCGCAAGTCATAGCCAAAGCGCTCATCCAGGTCGACGTTTTCCACCAGCACCACGTTCTCCACGTGCTTGTCGCCGGGCCGCTTGCGCAGCAGCGCTTCAATCCGGCCATTGCCGTCCTTGTAGTGGTACTGCAGTTTCAGCAGCGGATCATTTTCACTGCCGGCCTCGTCCTTGCTATGGATCTGCCCGATGACCACCTTGTTGCGGCTAGGCACCTGCCGAACGGTCAGCACGGCACTGAGGTAGTTATCCGCACCCCCGTAGTACCAGTAGCTCAGCGTGCCATCGGCCTGGGTCTCCCGCAGTTCGCTGCGCGGGTAGCGTGCGTCTTCGCTGCGGCTGCCGGTCACGGGAACCCAGAAGGTGATACTGCCGTCACGGCTGCGCCGGAAGTACTGACTTTCGTAGCCGTTGTTCAGGCGCTGGGGGCTGATTTCTGTGGCCGAGGTGTGGGTGGGGATTGCCAGTTGCCAGGTGCTGAGGTCGATCACGCGCGGTCCTTGGTGCGGGATGGAAGACCCCAGATCGGACCGGCGTGATGCCTGAAGTTCAGCAAGGCACAGGTTTTGCGACGAGTTGCATCCGCTCAGTGACGCAGCAGCCCGACGCTGCGCAGGAAGTGCTCGACATCTGTGGTGTAGCCGTTGTCCCGGCCGAGTTTGTGGTTGATCTGCCGGTGCGACATGTCCACGTCCATGACCTCCACACGCTTGCCCAGCTTGCGTGCCTTGGCGGCGAAGCTCCGGGCCTGGGGGCAGGCGTCGTCGCGGCGGGTGGAGCACACTGCCAGCAGCGGTGCGCCGGCCTGCTCCAGGCGCAGGGTGGGGGAGGCTGCGCGCCAGGTGGTGGGTTCCTCGCCGAAGGCGCGGTCATAGAGCTTCAGGTGCGGGCCGCGCATCACCGTCTCGACGTTGAAGGCGGCACTGTCCAGGACGACGCTCCCGATCCAGGGGCGCGCACCTTGCTGGGCGGCGATTTCCGGCGCGGCATCCAGTAGGGCGATCAGATGCGCCCCTGCCGAATGCCCCATCAGGACGAAGCGCGCCGGGTCTGCCTGCCATCCGCTCGCCAACTGCTGGGCATGCGCCAGAGCGCGGGCCACGTCGTCGGCCTGGGCCAGTGGCGGGGTGTCGGGGAGCATGCGGTAGTTGGTGGAGACCAGCACCACGCCCTGGGGCACCCAGCGCAGTGCCTTGTTCAGAGCGACGCTGCCGTTGTCCTTGTCGCCATTGGCCCAGCCACCGCCGTGGACCATGAAGATCACCGGCGCCGGCCCGCGACTGGGGCTGGTGGGCAGGTAGACATCGAAGCGTTGTCGTTCATCGTTGCCGTAGGCGATATCCCGCAGGACGCGGATTCCCGCCTGCTCCAGCTGGCGGGCTTCCAGGCGGTCTTGCAGCAGGCCGGCACAGGCGGGTTGCAGGGGCAGGGCGAGCAGCAGGACGAGGCAGCAAAGCAAGCGGGTCATGGACATGGTGGGCTTCCGAGGCGGAGTGTCGTGAACCTGATACGCCGCTCGCCGAACATCCCTGCGTTTTTGCGTGCCCCAACGAAACAGCGCCCCGAAGGGGCGCTGTGTGGCGATCAGGAGGATGCTTTGCGAGGCTTCGCCTCGATCAGTCCATCAGACCTGAACATCGCTTTGATGCCACGGATGGCCTGGCGGATTCGGTCCTGGTTCTCGATCAGGGCGAAGCGCACATGGTCGTCGCCGTATTCGCCGAAGCCGATGCCGGGGGAGACGCAGACCTTGGCCTCGGCCAGCAGCTTCTTGGCGAACTCCAAGGAGCCGAGGTGGGCGTAGGGCTCGGGGATCTTCGCCCAGATGTACATCGAAGCCTTGGGGTTCTCGACCATCCAGCCGGCTTCATGCAGGCCCTTGACCAGCATGTTGCGGCGCTGGCGGTACTGCTCGGCGATGTCGCGCACACACTGCTGGTCGCCTTCCAGCGCGGCGATGGCTGCCACCTGCAGCGGGGTGAAGGTGCCGTAGTCGTGGTAGCTCTTGATCCGCGCCAGGGCGCTGACCAGCTCCGGGTTGCCGACCATGAAGCCGATGCGCCAGCCGGCCATGTTGTAGCTCTTGGACAGGGTGAAGAACTCCACCGCGATGTCCTTGGCGCCGGGTACCTGCATGATCGACGGGGCCTTCCAGCCGTCGTAGACGATGTCGGCGTAGGCCAGGTCGTGGATCACCAGCACGTCGTACTGCTTGGCCAGGGCCACCACGCGTTCGAAGAAGTCCAGCTCCACGCACTGCGCAGTGGGGTTGGAGGGGAAGCCGATGATCATCATCTTCGGCTTGGGGATGGATTCGCGGATGGCGCGTTCCATCTCGGCGAAGAAGTCTACGCCGGGCACCAGCGGCACCGAGCGCACCTGGGCGCCGGCGATTACCGCGCCGTAGATGTGGATCGGGTAGCTGGGGTTAGGCACCAGCACCGTGTCGCCGTGGTCCAGGGTGGCCAGCATCAGGTGCGCGAGGCCTTCCTTGGAGCCGATGGTGACGATGGCTTCGCTTTCCGGATCGATCTCCACGTCATAGCGGTCCTTGTACCAGCGCGAGATGGCGCGGCGCAGGCGGGGAATACCGCGGGAGGTGGAGTATCCGTGGGTGTCTTCGCGCTGGGCGACCTGCACCAGCTTCTCGACGATGTGCGGCGGGGTGGCCCCATCGGGGTTGCCCATGGACAGGTCGATGATGTCCTCGCCACGACGGCGCGCGGCCATCTTGAGTTCGGCGGTGATGTTGAAGACGTAGGGGGGGAGACGATCGATACGCGCGAAACGGCGCGGAGAACGGGAGTCAGCCATGCTTTCCTCGGATACGTAAGCGCCCGGAACCGTCCGAGCGACGTCGGCCACATGGGTGGCCTGGCGGCGAAGATAAGCGCAGCGGTGGGGCGTTGTCGAGAAAAATCCGAGGCGCTGCGGGGCGCTTTCCTTCGGGGCGAATAGGGGGCTACAGGGCAGTGCGCATCGCGGATGAAGCTGCTCCTGCATGGCGTCAGCCCGCACCTGACATCGCGATCATTGGTGCTGACTCGGGCGCCGCTACGGTGGACCGGTGAAGTGCGGTCCGCCCTACGAATGCCCGCGTGCGGGGTTACTGCGGGATGAAGATGGAGAACTTCTTGTGGTGGGTGCTGCTGTTGACGTCACGCGCCTGGGCCACGAACCAGTGGGCAGTGGTGGAGGCGGTGGCGGCCTCGGCGTGGGAAGAGGGTCACCTTAGCGCGAGGTGCGGGTTCGCAGCAGGTACAGCCCGAGCCCGAGATGGTTGTACAGCTGGAGGCTGGGAGGGCAAGGCTGCTGTAACAGCGGGGGTTTTGACCCGTACAGTTGCCTTGCCGTCCTGGTCAGCGGAGCATCACCTGCTTCACCTGGCTCTCGGGGATGCGCTGCTCGCGGCCTTCGCTGTCTTCGAGTTCGAGCATGCCTGTTTCGGCGTCCAGCTCGGGCTTGCCGTCGCTGGTGAGCATCTGCCCGTCCGTGGTCTGGACGAGGTACTCGCTGGAGCAGCCTGCCAGGCCCAGCAGGCAGACGAAGATGAGGGGCCAGCGTTTCATGGGGATTCTCCTGTTCCGGTGGTTGTCGCTTCGCCATGGCCGATGGCCAGTGCGGGCGTTCAGGCATTTGGGCCGTCGCCTGTGCCGGGGAGTTCAGGAAAATTCTGTGCCCAAGAAAAAGCCCCGCACGGGGCGGGGCTCTTTCAACAACGCGTGGATCAGGCCTGGATGACAGGAATCTTGGCGTTGGCTGCAGCTTCGCGGAACTCGGCGATTTGGTCGAAGCTCAGGTAACGGTAGATATCGGCAGACATGCTGTCGATGTCCTTCGCATAGGCCATGTACTCCTCGACGGTCGGCAGCTTGCCGATGATCGACGCGACAGCGGCCAGCTCGGCAGATGCCAGGAACACGTCGGTGGCATCGCCCAGACGGTTCGGGAAGTTACGGGTCGAGGTGGAGACCACGGTCGAACCGGTCTGGACGCGAGCCTGGTTACCCATGCACAGCGAGCAGCCCGGCATTTCCATGCGTGCGCCAGCCTTGCCGTAGATGCCGTAGTAGCCTTCTTCGGTCAGCTGGTGGGCGTCCATCTTGGTCGGCGGGGCCAGCCACAGACGGGTCGGAATGCCACCCTTGACCTTGTCCAGCAGTTTGCCGGCGGCGCGGAAGTGACCGATGTTGGTCATGCAGGAACCGATGAACACTTCATCGATCTTGCGGCCCTGGACGCTGGACAGCAGGCGAGCGTCGTCCGGGTCGTTCGGGGCGCAGAGCACGGGCTCCTTGACGTCGGCCAGGTCGATCTCGATGACGGCGGCGTATTCGGCGTCCTTGTCGGCTTCCAGCAGCTCCGGCTTGGCCAGCCAGGCTTCCATCGCCTGGGCGCGACGCTCCAGGGTGCGGGCATCGCCGTAGCCTTCGCCGATCATCCAGCGCAGCAGGGTGATGTTGGACTGCAGGTATTCGGCGATGGCCTTCTCCGGCAGCTTGATGGTGCAGCCCGCAGCCGAACGCTCGGCGGAGGCGTCGGACAGCTCGAAGGCTTGCTCGACAGTCAGGTCGTTCAGGCCTTCGATCTCGAGGATGCGGCCGGAGAAGATGTTCTTCTTGCCTTTCTTCTCGACGGTCAGCAGGCCGGCCTGGATGGCGTAGTAGGGGATGGCATGCACCAGGTCACGCAGGGTGATACCGGGCTGCATCTTGCCCTTGAAGCGCACCAGCACGGATTCGGGCATGTCCAGCGGCATGACGCCGGTGGCGGCGGCGAAGGCCACCAGGCCGGAACCGGCCGGGAAGGAGATGCCGATCGGGAAGCGGGTGTGGGAGTCGCCACCGGTGCCGACGGTGTCAGGCAGCAGCATGCGGTTCAGCCAGCTGTGGATGATGCCGTCGCCCGGGCGCAGGGAAACACCGCCGCGGGTCATGATGAAGTCCGGCAGGGTGTGGTGGGTCTTGACGTCGATGGGCTTCGGATAGGCCGCGGTGTGGCAGAAGGACTGCATCACCAGGTCAGCGGAGAAGCCCAGGCAGGCCAGGTCCTTCAGCTCGTCGCGGGTCATCGGGCCCGTGGTGTCCTGGGAGCCGACGGTGGTCATCTTCGGTTCGCAGTAGGTGCCCGGACGGACGCCCTTGCCTTCCGGCAGGCCACAGGCGCGGCCGACCATCTTCTGCGCCAGGGTGTAGCCCTTGCCGCTGTCGGCGGGCGCTTCCGGCTTCTTGAACAGGTCGGACGCGGGCAGGCCCAGTTCGGCACGGGCCTTCTCGGTCAGGCCACGGCCTACGATCAGCGGGATACGGCCGCCGGCGCGGACTTCGTCCAGCAGGACCGGGGTCTTCAGTTCGAAGGTGGTGACCACTTCACCGCTGTCATGACGCACGACCTTGCCTTCGTATGGGTACACGTCGATGACGTCGCCCATGGCCAGGTTGGTGCAGTCGAATTCGATCGGCAGGGCGCCGGCGTCTTCCATGGTGTTGTAGAAGATCGGGGCGATCTTGGTGCCGAAGCAGAAGCCGCCAGCGCGCTTGTTCGGTACATAGGGAATGTCGTCGCCGAAGAACCACAGCACCGAGTTGGTGGCGGACTTGCGGGAGGAACCGGTACCGACCACGTCACCGACGTAGGCAACCGGGAAGCCCTTGGCCTTGACGGCTTCGATCTGCTTCAGCGGGCCGACGGAACCGGGTTGTACCGGCTCGATGCCGTCGCGGGCCATTTTTAGCATGGCCAGGGCGTGCAGCGGGATGTCGGGGCGCGACCAGGCGTCCGGAGCGGGGGACAGGTCGTCGGTGTTGGTTTCGCCGGGGACCTTGAACACGGTCAGGGTCAGCTTCTCGGCGACGGCCGGACGGGCCTTGAACCATTCGCCATCAGCCCAGGACTGCAGCACGGCCTTGGCGGCAGCGTTGCCGTTCTTGGCGCGCTCGGCGACGTCGTGGAAGGCGTCGAACATCAGCAGGGTGTGCTTCAACTGCGCGGCGGCGACTTCGGCCAGCTCGGCGCTGTCCAGCAGCTCCACCAGGGTGGCAATGTTGTAGCCGCCCTGCATGGTGCCGAGCAGCTCGACGGCGCGAGCCTTTGAGATCAGCGGAGAAGTGGCTTCGCCCTTGGCGACAGCGGAGAGGAAACCGGCCTTGACGTAGGCAGCTTCGTCAACGCCCGGGGGAACGCGGTTGGTGATCAGATCGACGAGGAATTCTTCTTCGCCAGCGGGCGGGTTCTTCAGCAGCTCGACCAGGCCTGCGGTCTGTTCGGCGTTCAGCGGCTGGGGTACGACCCCCTGGGCGGCACGCTCTTCTACGTGTTTGCGATAGGCTTCAAGCACAGTTTTACCCTCATCAGTGGTCCCTAGTCTTGGTTCGGGACGCTCATCCAGGATTCCACCAAACACATGCGCCGCGCGGCCTTTTGGGCCGCCTGGCCAGTGTTTCGATGGTTCCATCCAGAAGCTGCTTTCAAAGTTTTACGCCGGAAGGAAGAGCCTGATGAGGGCTGGCGTTGGGTCTCATCGGGAGAGGAGAACCCAGCGCCAAGATTTCCTGCCGGATCGACTGTGCTCGTGACGCTTTGAAAACAGCTTCCAACGGATTTGGCGCCTAAAACGGCGGACTGATTCTAAAGGAAAGCGGAACCGAAGTTAAGATAAAAGCCCCGCCTATCTCGGGGTGACCCTGCTTAGACAAAGGGCTAAGATGCCGCGTCCCTACCTGCGTTACCCAATGTCTCCGCCATGCCCAACCAGCGTATCAAGACGCCTTGCGTCGGCCTTTGCTCCACCGTCTACGGCGATACCGTGTGCCGGGGTTGCAAGCGTTTCCACCACGAGATCATCAACTGGAACCTCTATAACGACGAGGAGAAGCGCGCGGTCTGGCGGCGCCTGGAGCAATTGCTGGTGCAGGTGGTGGAAGCCAAGCTGGAGGTCTTCGACCCGGCGTTGCTGCGGGGCCAGTTGGAGCAGCGGCAGATCCGCTTCGTGCCGGAGCAGTCGGTGTATTGCTGGGCCTACCAGCTGATCGCGCGGGGCTCGCGGGTGATCAACCGCCTGGAGGCCTATGGGCTGGTGTTGATGCCGGAGTTCCGCGACTGGCCGCTGCCGGACCTGCGCGAGGCCATCGACCGCGAGTTCTTCCTGCTTTCCGAGGCACATTACGAGCGCTACATTGCCCCGCGCTTCCTGCGCGAGGGGATGGAATTCCGCGTTTGACCCGCCCATGAGAAAGCCGCCCGTCGGGCGGCTTTCCGTTCATCGCTCGATTCAGTGCTGGGCTACCAGCTCCTCCAGGTGGGCGATGATCTCGTCCGGCTTCAGCACCAGCACGTCGCTTTCCAGCGCATCCAGGACCACCTCTGCGGTGTTGCCGATCAGCGCGCCGGATAGGCCGGTACGGGCGACGGTGCCGATCACCGTGACGGCAGCCTTCAGGGTCTTCGCTGCATAGGGGATGATCACGTCCGCCGGGCCTTCGGCGATGTGCAGGTTGTCGTCGCTGACGTCGAACTCCTCCTGGAACTCCTTGCAGGCATTGCGGTAGCGCGTCTCGATGCTCTCCTTGAGCTGGAAGGTCGGGTCCGCTGCCGAGAGCATGGGGGAGGGGTGGGCGCTGACCACGTGCAGGCTGCCCCGCGCCAGGCCGGCAATGTCGTAGCCATGGCTGATGATGCTGGCGTGCAGGGTGCGGTGCGGGCCGTCGTTGTTGCCCACGTCCACTGCCGCGAGGATCACGCCACCGGTCCAGGGGGTGTCGGTCTTCACCATCAGCACCGGGCCGGGGCAGTAGCGCAGGAGTTTCCAGTCGTCCGGCGTGAGCAGGGCGCGCTTGAGTGGGTTTTCCGGCACGTGCTGCTTGATCACCAGGCCACAGCCCTCGGCCTGTTGCACAGTAATCACCGTCTGGTGCAGGTTCTCGTGCCAGGCCTGCTGGGTGCTGACGCTGTAGCCCTCGCCGGTCAGGGTGCCGGCCAGGTCGGCGAGCCAGGCGCTATGGTCCTGCTTGCGATCGCAGACCAGCAGGTGCAGGTGGGACTGGGTCACGCCGGCGATCAGCGTGGCGCGCTTGAGCGCCAGGCTCTCGGGGTGGCTCGGATCGACTACCACCAGAATGCTGCGAATGGCTTGCATGGTCATGCTCTCCCTGTGAGACAGATGGCTGGGAGTCACTCTAGCGGCGATTGCACGAACGTGCTTGATGCATATCAATCGCCGATGGCTGGTCGGCGACCGGCGCATTCGTATAATGCGCACCTTTTTGCCGAGGCTTCGCCGTGAGCGCCCTCGCTGTCTGCTGCCCGAACTGGAGTGCCCGCCCGATGAACCTGCCGGAGATCCACGATTTCCTCCCCTGCCGCACCCCGCAGGCCTGGGTAGAGGCGGCGCTGGCCGATCAGGAAACCCTGCTGATCGACCACAAGAACAACGAGTTCAAGGCGGCGTCCACCGCCATGGCGCTGATCGCCAAGTACAACACGCACCTCGACCTGATCAATTTCATGTCGCGCCTGGCCCGGGAGGAGCTTGTCCACCACGAGCAGGTGCTGCGGATCATGAAGAAGCGCCACATTCCCCTGCGGCCGGTATCGGCAGCGCGCTACGCCTCGGGCCTGCGCAAGGCGGTGCGCAACCACGAGCCGGCCAAGTTGGTGGATACGCTGGTGGTGGGCGCCTTCATCGAGGCACGCTCCTGCGAGCGCTTCGAGTCGCTGGTGCCGCATCTGGACGAGGACCTGGGCGCGTTCTATTTCGGCCTGCTGAAGAGCGAGTCGCGCCATTACCAGGGCTACCTGAAGCTGGCCTACCAGTACGGCGAAGCGGCGGACGTGGATGCGACGATCGAGCGGGTGCGTGGCGTGGAACAGGAGCTGATCGAGAGTCCCGACGAGGCGTTCCGCTTCCACAGCGGCGTTCCGGCCTGAATCCGGCCAGCAATGAAAAAGCGCCCCGAGGGGCGCTTTTTTTGTGGGCTGTGCCTGGTCAGTCCTTCACTTTCAGGTCCAGTGCCAGGTCGCGGGCGGCCTTTGTGGCGAGAACGCCCATGAGCTGGCCGATCTCGTCCTGACGGCTGGTGGCGCCGTTCTGGCTGGCACCCATCATCACGCTGGGCACCGGTGCCTGAGCAGCGGCCTCGGCCCACGCCTTGTTGATGGCGATCAGCGCGTCGAGCTTGGGCTGCAGCGCGCCGTCCGCCTTGATCACGGCCTCGCGGGCATAGGCCTCGGCGTCGGCGGTGATCTTGGTGGCCTGGGCGGTGATGCTGGCCTTGTCGCGCAGCAGCTCGGCGGTCTGTTTCTCGATCTCGGCGCGGCCTTTCTCGCGTTCGGCGTTGATGATCGCCAGTTGCTTCTCGGTCTCGGCCTGGGTGGTGCGTTCGATCTGGTCGCGCAGGGTTTCCTGGCGGCGGGCTTCCACTTCCTTTTCACCGCGGGCGGTGACCAGCAGCTTCTCTTCCTCTTCCTTCAGGCGGTTCTGGCGCGCCACGGCCAGTTCGGCCAGTGCCTGCTGGACCTTGACCATGCGCTGCTTGTACTGCGGGTTGGGGTCGACGTTGGTGATGCGCGCCTCCACCACTTCCACGCCGTACTTGCGGAACTGCTGCTGCTTGCGCACCGGGATGCCCTTGGAGTCGATCACCTTCTCGGTGACGAACTGGCTGGCGTTGTTGTCGCCGAAGGTGCCCTGCTCGGTACCGGCCTGAAGGATGGCCGTCTGGTGGGGCATGGCGCCGCGCGGGCCGCGCACTTCCTTGCGCTTGATCAGATAGAGGCCATCGTTGAGCTGGTTTTCGAACTCGGCGGCGAATTCGCTGCGGGCACCGGCATAGAAGTCGTCGGCGGTCATCAGGGATGCAGTGGCCTGCAGGGTCTCCTTGATGGCCGGAACCAGGGCCGTGCGGATGAAGTTCTCGGGGTTGCGATACTCCTGGGCGATCTTCAGGAACTGCTCATCGCCCGGCAGGCGGAAGCGCGCGGAGGATTCCACCTTGGCGTCGACGTTGCCGAGGAAGACGATGGGGAAGGCTTCGATCGTGGCGCCGAGGGAGTCGTTGTCGCTGTTCTCGTCGATCTGGTTAAGCGCTTCGGTGAGCACCGACTGCACGCTCAGAGCCTTCTTCCAGGGGGTGGCGCGGCCGAACCATTTGGTGGCGTAGCCGACGTCGTCCACTACTTTCTCCTCGCCGAATATGGTCCGCACGTGGGTGGCGAAGCCGGCTTCGTTATAGAAGAAAATGCCGTTGAACAGGACGAAACCGAGGCCGGCAGCGGCAGCGCCGCCGACCAGGTACTTGATGTAGGGGGCGTTCGCGAACTGCATGGTCGCTCCTTGACGGTTTGGGACACGGCATGCTGGAGGTCGCATGCCGCCTCGTCAAGCTACGCTCACGCGGGCTGCGGGCAGGTTCTCGCTGCAGGGGTCAGTCGAGGACGAATGGCGCTTGGCGAAAACCGTCAGCGTCCACTTCCAGCGCCCAGCCCTGGCGATCCCAATCTCCCAGTACGATGCGCTGTGCCGGTTGCCCGTCGATTTCCAGGATGTGTACCGCTGGTCGATGGGTATGGCCGTGGATGAGCGTGGGTACTTTGGCATCGATCATCACCCGGGTGACTTCCTCGGGGGTGACATCGACGATGTCGTAGGCCTTCTGCCGGGTCTGGGCGCGGCTCTCGCTGCGCAGCTTGCGGGCCAGGCGGTGGCGCACGCGCAGGGGCAGGTGGCGCAGGACGAAGAGGGTCAGCGGGTGACGCAGGATGCGGCGCAGGCGCATGTACGCCTCGTCGCGGGTGCACAGGCTGTCGCCGTGCATCAACAGCACCGGGTGGCCGGCCAGTTCAGTTTGGGCCGGGTCGTTCAGCAGGGTGCAGCCGGCCTCGCGGCAGAATCGCTCGCCGACGAGGAAGTCGCGGTTGCCGTGCATCAGGAACAGCCGCGTGCCGCCGTCAGCCACCTGCCGCAGGGCGCGGGCGATGGTGTGCTGGTAGGGGGTCATGGCGTCGTCGCCGATCCAGGCTTCGAAGAAGTCGCCGAGGATATACAGCGCTTCGGCCTGGCGGGCGCGGGTGTCGAGGAAACGAAGAAACGCCCGGGTGATGTCCGGGCGTTCCTCTTCGAGATGCAGGTCGGAGATCAGCAGGATCACTCGACGATCTCGGCCTTCTCGATGATCACGTCTTCGACCGGGACGTCCTGATGGCCAGCCTTCATGGTGGTGGCCACGCCCTTGATTGCGTTGACCACGTCCATGCCTTCGGTCACCTGGCCGAACACTGCGTAGCCCCAGCCCTGGGTGGTGGGGGCGCTGTGGTCGAGGAAGTCGTTGTCGGAAACGTTGATGAAGAACTGCGCGGAGGCGGAGTGCGGGTCCATGGTGCGGGCCATGGCGATGGTGCCGACCTTGTTCGACAGGCCGTTGTTGGCCTCGTTCTTGATCGGTGCGCGGGTGGATTTCTGCTTCATGCCGGGCTCGAAGCCGCCGCCCTGGATCATGAAGTTGGAGATGACGCGGTGGAACACGGTGCCGTCGTAGTGGCCGGCCTTTACGTATTCCTTGAAGTTGGCGGTGGTTTCAGGCGCTTTGTCCTCGAAGAGTTCCAGGGTGATGACGCCGTGGTTGGTGTGCAGCTTGATCATGGGCAATTCGCTCTGAACGTGAAATCCGAAGGCCTGTCAGGGGGTTGACAGCTTCGGTATGATAAGCGCTTTGATTTGGCCGGCCTACCCTGAGCCGCAAAGCATGATCTTAAGGACACCATGAGCAAGCCAGAGACCCCCGTCGTCGCCACGAACTTCCTTCGCCCCATCGTCCAGGCCGACCTGGACGCCGGCAAGCATGCGAAGATCGTCACCCGCTTCCCCCCGGAACCCAACGGCTACCTGCACATCGGCCATGCCAAGTCGATCTGCCTGAACTTCGGCCTGGCCCAGGAATTCGGCGGCGACTGTCATCTGCGCTTCGACGACACCAACCCGGCCAAGGAAGACCAGGAATACATCGACGCCATCGAGCGTGATGTGAAGTGGCTGGGCTTCCAGTGGGCGGGCAAGGTCCGCTATGCCTCGGATTATTTCGACCAGTTGCACGCCTGGGCCGTCGAACTGATCAAGGCCGGCAAGGCCTTCGTCTGCGACCTCACCCCCGAGGAAATGCGCGAGTACCGCGGCAGCCTGCATGATCCGGGCAAGAACAGCCCGTTCCGCGACCGCTCCGTCGAGGAGAACCTGGACCTGTTCGCCCGCATGAAGGCCGGCGAGTTCCCGGACGGCGCCCGTTCTCTGCGTGCCAAGATCGACATGGCCTCGCCGAACATCAACCTGCGCGACCCGATCCTCTACCGCATCCGTCACGCCCATCACCACCAGACCGGCGACAAGTGGTGCATCTACCCCAGCTACGACTTCACCCACGGTCAGTCGGACGCCATCGAGGGCATCACCCACTCCATCTGCACCCTGGAGTTCGAGGACCATCGCCCGCTCTACGAATGGTTCCTGGCCAACCTGCCGGTGCCGGCACAGCCGCGCCAGTACGAGTTCTCGCGCCTGAACCTGAACTACACCATCACCAGCAAGCGCAAGCTCAAGCAACTGGTGGACGAAGGGCACGTCAGTGGCTGGGACGACCCGCGCATGTCCACCCTGTCCGGCTACCGCCGCCGGGGCTACACCCCCGAATCGCTGCGCAACTTCTGCGAGATGATCGGCGTCAACCGTGCCAGCGGTGTGGTGGACATCGGCATGCTGGAATTCAGCATCCGTGACCACCTGGATGCCACTGCCGCCCGCGCCATGTGCGTGCTCAAGCCGCTCAAGGTGGTCATCACCAACTACCCGGAAGGCCAGGTCGAGCAGCTCGAACTGCCGCGCCACCCGAAGGAAGACATGGGCGTGCGTACGCTGCCCTTCGCCCGCGAGATCTACATCGACGCCAGCGACTTCGAGGAAACCCCTCCGGCCGGCTTCAAGCGCCTGGTGCCCGGTGGCGAAGTGCGCCTGCGCGGCAGCTACGTGATCCGCGCCGACGAAGCCATCAAGGACGCCGACGGCACTATCGTCGAACTGCGCTGCTCCTACGACGCGAACACCCTCGGCAAGAACCCCGAAGGGCGCAAGGTCAAGGGCGTGATCCACTGGGTGCCGGTGGAAGGCAGCCTGGAGTGCGAAGTGCGCCTGTACGACCGCCTGTTCCGCTCGGCCAACCCCGAGAAGTCGGAAGAAGGCGGCAGCTTCCTCGACAACATCAACCCCGGTTCGCTGGTGGTGCTCACCGGTTGCCGTGCCGAGCCGTCCCTGGCCCAGGCTCAGCCCGAGGAGCGCTTCCAGTTCGAGCGCGAAGGCTACTTCGTCGCCGACCTCAAGGACTCCAGGCCCGGCCAGCCGGTGTTCAACCGCACTGTCACCCTGCGTGACTCCTGGGGGCAGTGATGGCGCTGACGATCTACAACACCCTCACCAAGGCCAAGGAAGTCTTCCAGCCCCTGGAAGGCAACAGCGTGCGCATGTACGTGTGCGGCATGACCGTGTACGACTACTGCCACATCGGCCATGCCCGGGTGATGGTCGCCTTCGACGTGATCACCCGCTGGCTGCGCGAGCGCGGCTATGACGTGACCTACGTGCGCAACATCACCGACATCGACGACAAGATCATCAAACGCGCCCAGGAGAACGGCGAGCCGTTCGAAGCGCTGGTGGACCGCATGATCGCCGCCATGCACGAAGACGAGGCGCGCCTCTCCGTGCTGCGTCCGGACATCGAGCCCCGCGCCACCGGCCATATCTCTGGCATGCACCAGATGATCCAGACCCTCATCGACAAGGGCTTCGCCTACGCCCCCGGCAATGGAGACGTCTACTACCGCGTCGGCAAGTTCGAGGGCTACGGCAAGCTCTCCCGCCGTCGCATCGACGAGCTGAAGATCGGCGCGCGCATCGAGGTCGACGAATCCAAGGAAGACCCGCTGGACTTCGTCCTCTGGAAGGGCGCCAAGCCCGGCGAGCCGAGCTGGGAATCCCCCTGGGGCTCTGGCCGTCCTGGCTGGCACATCGAGTGCTCGGTGATGTCCACCTGCTGCCTGGGCGAGACCTTCGACATCCACGGTGGCGGCCCGGACCTGGTGTTCCCCCACCACGAGAACGAGATCGCCCAGAGCGAGGCCGCCACCGGCAAGCTCTACGCCAAGGCCTGGATGCACGCCGGCGCGGTCCGTGTGGATGGCGAGAAGATGTCCAAGTCCCTGGGCAACTTCTTCACCATTCGCGAGGTGCTGGAGAAGTACCACCCCGAGGTGGTGCGCTACCTGCTGGTGTCCAGCCACTACCGCAGCCCGATCAACTACTCCGAGGACAACCTCAAGGAAGCCAAGGGCGCCCTGGAACGCTTCTACACCGCCCTGCGCGGCCTGCCGGTCGTCGAGGCGGCAGGTGGCGAAGCCTTCGTCGAGCGCTTCGGCGCGGCCATGGATGATGACTTCAACAGCCCCGAAGCCGTCGCCACCCTGTTCGAGATGGCCCGCGAGGTGAACCGCCTGCGTGACAGCGACCCGAGCACCGCAGCTGCCCTTGCGGCACGCATGAAGGCCCTGGGTGGCCTGCTCGGCCTGCTGCAGTTGGAGCCGGATGCGTTCCTCCAGGCCGGTGCCACCGGCAAGGTGGACGCCGCCGAGGTCGAAGGGCTGATCCAGGCGCGCCTCACCGCGCGTGCGGAGAAGAACTGGGCCGAGTCCGACCGCATCCGCGACCAGCTCACCGCCATGGGCGTGGTGTTGGAGGATGGCAAGGGCGGCACCACCTGGCGCCTGGCGGAATAACAGCTAACCGACGGGGCGTTGCGGACAACGCCCTATCGAAGCGCCATAAAAAACCGGGACCTGCGAAGGTCCCGGTTTTCTTTTGCCCGTTGCCTGGAGAGTCAGGCGCGGCGGCGGAACAGCGGCAGCGGCTGGTCGGCGGAGGCCTGGTAGACCTCGCTGAAGTCCTCGAACGCCTTCAGCGCGTCGTGCGGGTCCTTGTCCTCGCGCAGGGCGAAGGCATCGAAACCGCAGCGCTTGAGGGCGAACAACTGGTCGCGCAGCACGTCGCCTATGGCACGGACCTCACCCTGGTAGCCGTAGCGCTGGCGCAGCAGGTAGGCGGTGGAGGAGTGGCGGCCATCGGTGAAGGCCGGGAAATTCAGCGCGATGACCTGGAAGTGCGAAAGGTCATCGGCGATCTCCTCGATCTCCTCGCCGGCATCCAGCCACACGCCCAGGCCGCCATCGCGGGCCTTGAGGGCGTGGCTGTGCTCGACCCAGAGGGCCAGGGGCACGATCAGGTCGTCGCAGTTGGACAGCCCATCGAGGGTTGCGTCCTTCGGCAGCAGGTGCCAGGTCTCGTCGATGATCTGGCCGTTCTTAATGATTCGCTGCATATACGCGCTCCTTGAACGGGTCGATGCCGATGCGGCGGAAGGTGTCGAGGAAAGGCTCCTCCTCGGTGCGGCGCTCGACGTAGACCTGGATGATCTTCTCGATCACGTCGGCCATTTCCTCCTGGGCGAAGGAAGGGCCGAGGATCTGCGCCAGGCTGGCGTCGCGGCCAGCGCTGCCACCCAGTGACACCTGGTAGAACTCCTGGCCCTTCTTGTCCACGCCGAGGATGCCGATGTGGCCGACGTGGTGGTGGCCGCAGGCGTTCATGCAGCCGGAGATGTTCAGGTCCAGGTTGCCGATGTCGAACAGGTAGTCCAGGTCATCGAAGCGGCGCTGGATGGCTTCGGCCACCGGGATCGACTTGGCGTTGGCCAGGGAGCAGTAGTCACCGCCCGGGCAGCAGATGATGTCGGTGAGCAGGCCCACGTTGGGTGTGGCGAAACCCTGCTCGCGCAGTTCGTTCCACAGGGTGAACAGTTGCGCCTGCTCCACGTCCGCCAGGATCACGTTCTGGTTGTGGCTGTTGCGCACCTCACCGAAGGCGTAGCGGTCGGCCAGGTCGGCAATGGCGTCCAACTGCTTGTCGGTCACGTCGCCCGGAGCCACGCCGGTGGGCTTCAGCGACAGGGTCACGGCCACGTAGCCCGGCTTCTTGTGGGCGAAGGTGTTGCGCTGGCGCCAGCGGGCGAAGCCCGGGTGTTCGGCGTCCAGGGCGGCGAGGGCGGCGTCCTGGTCTTCCAGGGCCTTGTAGGCCGGGTCGACGAAATGCCTGGCGACGCGATCGACTTCCGCCTGGGTCAGGGTGGTGGGGCCATCCTTCAGGTGGGCCCACTCGGCGTTGACGCGCTCGGCGAACACCTCGGGGGTCAGCGCCTTGACCAGGATCTTGATGCGCGCCTTGTACTTGTTGTCCCGGCGGCCGTAGCGGTTGTAGACGCGCAGGATGGCGTCCAGGTAGCTCAGCAGGTGCTGCCAGGGCAGGAATTCGTTGATGAAGCTGCCGACGATCGGGGTACGGCCCAGGCCGCCGCCGACGGAGACGCGGAAGCCCAGCTCACCGGCCTCGTTCTTCACCGCTTCCAGGCCGATGTCGTGCACCTCGATGGCGGCGCGGTCGCCCACGGCGCCGTTCACGGCGATCTTGAACTTGCGCGGCAGGTGGGAGAACTCGGGGTGGAAGGTGGACCACTGGCGGATGATCTCGCACCAGGGGCGCGGGTCCACCAGCTCGTCACGGGCGACGCCGGCGAACTGGTCGGTGGTGGTGTTGCGGATGCAGTTGCCGCTGGTCTGGATCGCGTGCATCTGCACGGTGGCCAGCTCGGCGAGGATCTCCGGCACGTCCTCCAGCTCCGGCCAGTTGAACTGGACGTTCTGGCGGGTGCTGATGTGGGCGTAGCCCTTGTCGTAGTCGCGAGCGATCTGCGCCAGCTTGCGCACCTGGGTGGACGACAGCAGGCCATAGGGCACGGCAACCCGCAGCATGGGGGCGTAGCGCTGGATATAGAGGCCGTTCTGCAGACGCAGGGGACGGAATTCCTCGCCCGAGAGTTCCCCGGCCAGGTAGCGGCGGGTCTGATCGCGGAACTGCTTGACGCGGTCCTCTACGATGCGTTGATCGTACTCGTCGTATACGTACATGAATGGTCCTGTTGTCAGGCTGCTTACAGCAATTCTGCGCGCACGGCCGCGCACCCCCTGCGGAGCCGGTGGAAGATACCAGCTCATGGTTATGCGCAAAAGTGATGTTTGAGTATATGTAAAGAACCTGATCGCATAAGCGTGGGTGCGAGCATAACCTTCCCCGTGCGGCTGGAGGCCCCGGCTGGCGGGCGTCGAGAATGCTTCTCGACTGGCCCGGCGTCAGCCCAGGGCCAGCAGGCGGCTCATCAGGTGCGTCCCCCGCAGCAGCGCCTCGGTCGAGACCCTGGGCGACTCCGCCAGGTGCCCCAACGCCTGCGCCAGCACCGCCACCCCCGCTGCGTCGGCCAGCGCCTGCTGGGTCCGCAGCACCTCCCGGTGATGGGCAGAGGGCTGCTGGCGACCGCTGCTGGCCAGGCTTTCCAGCACGTCCAGGGCCGGCTCCACCAGCCGTCCGGCGAGGCTCGGCGGCTCCACCGCCGGCACGGCGCGGTCGGGGCGGCTGAGCAGGCGCTGGATGCGCTCGAACAGTCGGCGGTTGCGGCTCAACCCGCCACGCACCAGGGATTCGAAGTCCAGCGACAGGCAGCGCAGCCGGCCGTGATCGGCCACCAGCAGCGCAAGGGGCTCCAGGCAGCGGCGGCGACCGTCCAGCCAGGGCCGCACCAGCACGGCACGGATGTCGTCCAGGGCCTTCTGCGCCCGTTCCAGGTTGTCCAGGCGTTCGCGGCGCTCGGCGGTGCAGGGCAGCTCCAGCAGCAGGGTGCGGCCGTTGCTGTCCTCCAGCGGCCAGGTCAGCACCTGCCGGGCTTCGTCCAGGCTTGCTTCGTGGCAGCGGGCGGGGCGCAGCAGCAGCCGGGTCGGCGGCTCGCTGGCGAGGGCGGCGCTGTCTTCCAGGGCCAGGCCCAGCTGTTCCCAGTCCGCCAGGCCGAGGTCGAGCAGGCGCGGGTCATCCGCTGGCCAGCCGTCCTGGGGACGCGCAATGCCGCCGCCGGGGGCCAGCCGGCCATCCTCGGCCAGGCGCGGCCCTTCCAGCTGCAAGGGCGCACGGCACAGCAGCTCGGGCGTGCTGCGCCACAGTGCCTGCTGGGCCCAGACCGCGTCGCGGCGGAAGCCGGGGTCGCTGCCATCGGGGCGGGCCAGGGTGGTTTCCAGCACCTGGCCGTCGTTGAGGTCCCAGAAGGCCAGGCTCAGGCCGCGGGCGCCGCCGGCACTGGTCCACCAGTGGCCGCCCAGGGGCAGCAGGTCGAGGGTTTCACCGGCCTGGTAATCGCGTCGAAGGCGGCCGCGCAGCTGGGGTAGGCGTTCGCTGTCTGAACGCAGAAGGGCCTGGCAGAGGGCGTGGACGCGGGCCATCTGCACCAGTGCCTCCCGCTCGCTGCTGTGGTCGTCGCGCTCGGCCAGGCGGGTGATCTGCCCGCCTAGGGTGCGCAGGTGGCCGGCCAGGCGCGGCAGCCCTTCGGTGCGGGCGCCGAGGTTGAGCAGGCGCAGCTGCAGGGCGCTGGCCCGGCTGACGTGGGACAGCCCCTGGCCCAGCAGCTCGTGCAGCAGTTGCTGCACCGAGGCCAGCAGCTCGCGCTCGGCCTCGCCCAGGCCGTCCCGCGTGGTGTCGGCGGGGGCGCTTTCGGTGGTCCAGGCCCAGGGTTGGCTGTGGGCCTGGAAGAGCCCGGCGAGGGCGGCCAGGTGCAGGGCCTTGCGTTCGCTGTCCCGCGCCTCGGAGAGCATCCCTTCGAAGCCCGCCCCCGCCAGGTAGCTGACTTCGCCCTCCAGGCCGTCGAAGGCGATGGCCAGGCGCAGGCCGTGGTTGCTCACCCGGGGCGTGCCGAGGGTCTCGATCCATTGCCGGGCGCGACGGGTGGCCACCTTGCCGGCGAGCTTCTGCAACTGCGCCGGGTCCAGCGCCAGGGCTTCCACCCGGGCGGCATCGGGATCGGGCTGCTCCGTGCCTGGGACCGCGTCGGGGGCTTCGCTGCGCAGCCACAACACGGCGGCGAGGATGTGCTTGCAGCAGCCGCTGGCCGGACAGGTGCAGCGCGCTGCCTCCACGCCGCCGGCGTCCAGGCGCACGGTCTGGCCGTCCGTCTCGATCAGCCCGTGTGCGTCGGTGCGCTCGCCCCAGGCCAGCTTGCCGGCCTCCACGTCCTTGCTGGCGCGGCGCAGCAGGCCGGCATTGGCCAGGGTTTCCAGGGCGGCGTCGTCGTAGGCCCGGTAGCGGGCCAGCCAGGCGCTCATTGCATCACCTCCGCCAGCCATTCGGCGAAGTGCTCCGGGGTCAACGCGGCGATCCGCATGCCCCGATCCGCCAGGCGCTGGCCCATGGATGGGTCGTAGACCGGCCGGGCGGCATCATCCAGGGCCGCCAGGCCGAGCAGGCGCACGCGGGCCTCGTTCAGCCGCGAGACGCAGGCCAGCAGCGGGCCGATGGCGGCGCCTTCTTCGAAGTCGCTGATCAGCGCCAGCACGGTGCGCTGGGGCGTATCCACCAGTTGCTCGCAGTAGCGCAGGGCCTTGCCGATGTCGGTGCCGCCGCCCAGCTGCACGGTCAGCAGCACCTCCACCGGGTCGTGGGCGAGGTGGCTGAGGTCCACCACCTGGGTGTCGAACAGCACCAGGCGTACCCGCACGCTGGGCAGGGTGGCGAGGATGCTGGCGCAGATGGCGCTGTACATCACCGAGTCGAGCATCGAGCCGCTCTGGTCGACGCAGAGGATCACGTCCCAGGGCAGCTGTCGGCGGACGCGGGCGTTGAAGCGCGGCGATTCGATCAGCAGCTGTTTGCGCTCCGGGTCGTAGTGCTTGAGGTTGGCGGCGATGGTGGCGCGCCAGTCGAAGTTCTGCGCGTGGCGGATCGGCGAGCGGCGGAAGCGGTTGCGCCGGCCGTTGAGGGCGTTGGTGAAGCGGCTGCGCAGGCGCTGGAGAATCTCTTCCACCACCTTGGCGATCAGTTGGCGTACCGCGTCGCGGGTGTCGGCGCTGAGGCGGCCGCGCACGCTGAGCAGCGCCTTGGCCAGGGCCGGGCTGGGTTCCAGGCTGGCGAGGCTGGCCGGGTCGGTGAGCAGAGCGCTGATGGCGTAGCGCTCGATGGCCTGGGTCTGCAGGCGCTCGAAGGTGGAGCGGGGGAACAGGTTGCGGGCCTGCTCCAGCCAGTTGAGGGCGGTCAGCTGGCTGTCGTCGAGGGAGCCGCCGCGCCCGCCCTGGACATGGCCACGGCGCTGGTACTCGCGGTTGTAGAGGTAGTCGAGGGTCTTCTCCAGCCGCGCGTCGGTGGGGTTCAGGGCGGCCTGGTCGAGGGCGCGGTCGGCGTAGCGGCCGAGGATCAGGCGCCAGCGGCGGGCGGTTTCCAGGTCAGTCATGGTCGGCTTCCGTGGCCCAGTCGAGCAGGCCGTCGCGCGCCAGCGAGCGCCCGAGCGCCAGCTGCAGGGCGGCGCCGGCGAGCAGGTCGTGGCTGTCCAGTTCGTGGTGGGCGCTGTCCAGGGCGCTGTCGCCCAGGCCGTTCAGCGCGGCCAATTGGCTGGCCAGACGCCCGGTCTCCTGGGGCTTGAGGCGGGTGAAGGTCAGGCGCAGGTCGGGCAGGTGGCGGACGAAGGTGGCCTCGTCCCAGCCGGCCACCAGGGTGTTGAGTGCCTGGCCCAGGTGTTCGACCCGCAGGATCAGCTCCGGTGCGGCCTGCAGCAGCCCGCCGAGGTAGCGCACGGCGTCCTCGCTGTCGGCGCCTGGGCCGAAGCGGCGGCCCAGGGCTTCGGCCAGGCGGGCCTCGTCATCGAGATCGTCCAGGTAGCGCAGCGCGTCCAGGGCGCCGGCCAGGGTGGGCGGCGCCTCGTCGCGGAGACGCGCCAGGGCGCCCTGCAGGGCTTCGTCCTGGCCATCAAGGCCCACCAGGCCGCTGCCCAGGCGGATGAATTCGCGCAGGGCCAGCAGGGCATCCACGGCGGCGCCTTCCTGCTCGGGGGCGCAGAGGGCCAGGCCCGGTACCAGGAACAGCGCCGCCGGCACGATGCGCTGCAGCAGCGCCGGCAGTTGCGGTTGCTCCTCCAGCCCGAGCAGTTCGCGGCCGCGCCAGAGGTGCAGCAGGCGCTGGCCGCAGGCGACCACCGAGGCCAGCTCGGGGTCTTCGTCCAGGTGTTCGGCCAGGCGCTGGAACAGCCTCGGCAACTGCTCGCCCAGGCCGATCAGCCCGGCACGGGCCACCAGTTGCGCCACGCGGCCGGCGCTGCGGCCCTGGCCCTGGCCCAGCAGCGCGCGCTCCTCGTCCAGCAGGCGGCGCAGGGCGATGTCGCGCAGGTGGCTGCCTTGTTCGGCCCGTTCGATGAGGTTGGCTTCCACCAGCGGCGACCAGGCGTACTCCCATTCCTCGAAGAGCAGGTCGAGGCCGCTGCCGTTGACGAAGTCCGGTCCGCCCTGATGCCGGGCCAGGCCGCTGTCCAGGTAGGCCATGAGGTGCAGGAAGCGGCTGCGGGCACGGTGACGGGGCTTGCGGTAGAGGTCCAGCCGGGTGCGCCGGGCCAGGCTGTCGCTGAGGTCCAGGCGGTGGGCGAGGGCCAGCCGACGGGCTTCTTCCACCAGGGGCGGGGCCTGGGTCGAGGGCGCTACGTCGCCCAGGCGGTTGCCGCCCAGGTGGCGCTGCACGGCCCGCAGCAGGCCGTCCTGGCCTTCGTCCAGGCTGCCCTTGACGAAGCAGGCGTGCACGGCGTCGAGCAGGTCGTAGCGCCCCGGGCCGGGGTGCTGGCGCAGCCGGGCGAGGCCGGCGGCCTGTTCGGCGGCGTTGCTCACGCTGGCGAAGGTCAGGGCATCGGCCAGGCGCTGTTCGCGGGTTTCGGCGGCGATGCCGCTGAGCAGGCGGGTGGCGACGCGCTGGCGGGCGAGGGCGTCGTCCTCTTCGCCCTGCAGCGCGTCCCAGACCTGCTGGTAATAGGCCGGGGAGGGCATGCCGGAGGCGTAGCCGTTGAGGGCGTCGAGGCGGTCGAAGCTGTAGCGGATCAGCCAGGCCTGGCTGTCCTCCGGGGCGGCGGGTCTGGCCGGTGCCGGGGTGCCGGCGGCCAGGGCCTCCACCAGCGCCAGGGTGTGGAAGCCGCCGGTGACCACCACCAGCGGGCCGTCCACCCGGCCACGCCAGTCGCGGATGCAGCCGAGCATGTGGGCTTCGCGGGCCAGGGAGCCCTCGGCGGCGAGCACGTCGTCCTCGTAGTCCAGCCGCGCCATGGCGCACCAGGCGAAGGCGTCGTCGAACAGCCGCTGCCAGTCGGCCAGCGCCGCGCGGGGGCGCAGCTCGAACAGGTGCTCCCAGAGTTCGTCGTGGTCCCGGCAGTGGGCCTCGCGGGCCAGGGCGGCGAGGTAGCGGCTGTGGGCCAGGTAGCGCTCGGCCATCAGGCTGCGCTGCTGGTCGGCGGCCTGCTCCTCGTCGTGCTGGCGGGCCCAGGGCAGGTCGATGAAGGCCAGTTGCGCCCCCAGGCGCTGGCCGTCCTGCAGGGCCTGCCATTCCGGCGAGTAGTCGCAGAAGGGGAAGAAGGCCGAGCGCAGCGCCGGCTCGCCCTCGGCGTCGGGCCGGCGGTGCTGGGAGAGGATCGCCAGGGGCGGCCGGCTGCGGGAGTCCAGCAGGTCGGGGATGAGCCGGTCGAAGTCCGCCGGCCCCTCGATCAGGATGGCCGCCGGCTGCAGGGCCTGGAGTTGCTGGCGCAGGGCGAAGGCGCAGGCCGGGCTGTGGTGGCGCACCGGCACCAGGTGAATGCCGGCCTGGGCCAGGGCCGCGCGCTCACGGGCGGCGGCCTGCAGCCGTTCGGGCAGGCGCGGGTCGCTGGCGAAGGCCTCTGCCATGGTTCAGTCCCACAGGCCCTTGCTGGCATCGAAGAAACGCTTCCAGTGGTCGTCGCGGCGGGCGCGCTCGCGCACCACGCTGTCCAGGTAGTGGCGCAGGCGGCGGGCGTCGTCCTGGCTGTCCTTGAACACCACGCCGAGCAGTTGGCGCGCCAGCTCGGCGGCGGTCAGGCGGCCGTCGCCCAGGTAGCGGGCCTCCAGGGCGGCGGCGTAGGCGACGCTGACCGCTTCGGCGGTGGACATCACCGCTTCCGGGGCCTTGATCGCCGTGCCTTCGCGGGTGCTGCCCTGGCGCAGCTCCTGGAACACGGTGACCAGCAGGGTGATGACGTCCCGCTCGACGGCGACCTTGCCGGCCTGCTCGCCCAGCTCGCGCTGCAGCTGGCGCATCACCAGCTCCACTTCGAATTCGCTGTCGGCGATGGGGCGCACCGTCTCGAAGTTGAAACGGCGCTTGAGGGCGGCGGACATCTCGTGCACGCCGCGGTCACGCAGGTTGGCGGTGGCGATCAGGTTGAAGCCGGGGCGGGCCAGCAGGCGACCACCTTCGCCCAGCTCGGGGATCATCATCTGCTTCTCGGAGAGCAGGGAGACGAGCACGTCCTGGATCTCCGGCGGGCAGCGGGTGATCTCCTCGAAGCGCACCAGCTTGCCGGCCTGCATGCCCTGGTGCAGCGGGGAGGGCACCAGGGCGCGTGGGGTTGGCCCCTCGGCCAGCAGCAGGGCGTAGTTCCAGGAGTACTTGATGTGGTCCTCGGTGGTGCCGGCGGTGCCCTGGATGGTGAGGGTGGAGTCGCCGCTGATGGCGGCGGCCAGCAGCTCGGAGAGCATCGACTTGGCGGTGCCCGGCTCGCCCACCAGCATCAGCCCCTGGCGGCCGAGCAGGGTGACGATGGCGCGGTCCACCAGGGCGTCGTCGCCGTAGAACTTGCGGCTGATGCCCAGGGCGTCGTCACCGAGGATGAAGCGGCGCACCGAACGCGGCGAGCGCAGCCAGCCCGGGGGCAGGTCGGCGCCGGCCTGCTGGTCGGCTTCGCTCAGGCGCGCCAGTTCGTCGGCATGCAGGTGTTCGGCGCTGTGGCGCAGGGCGGTGCTTACCATGGTGTCTTCTTCTTCCACTGGGGATCGAAGCCGACGCAGGCGTCGGCGGCGGCGCGGTAGTCGGCATAGGTCTCGGCCAGCAGCACGGGCGGGATCTCCGCCAGGGGCAGGCTATCGCCGGTGGACCAGCGCTGGGCCATGCGTTCGTAGCTGAGGTGGGTGAGCGCGGCGGGGACGTTCTCCTCGGGCAGGCAGTTGCCGGTGAAGCCGATGCACACCCGCAGGCCCAGGCTGGAGAACTCCTTGAAGTAGTGGTCGAAGAAGCCCCCGTCCTCGGCGGCGGCGCGCTGGTAGCCGAGCTTGGTGAGGGTGCCGCGCAGGGTGAAGGTGTCGCTGAGCCAGCCGAGGCGGTCGGCGATGCGTTTGCCGCTGCCTTCGTCCTGCTCCGACGCCCCGCTGGCGGTGGGCTCGGGCAGCATGCGGCTCATCTGGGCGAACAGCGGCTTGACCTTGTAGTCCTTGAAGTGGGCGGTCCAGGCCTTGGCGGTGTCGGCGTCCACCAGGGCGGCGTGGGCCAGGCGCACGCGGCGGGTTTCGTCCAGCTCGACCTCGTCGTCGTCGAGGTCGATCAGGCTGCCGTCCTCGGTGGGGCGGAACAGGCGCAGGGCGCCGTCCTCGGCCACTTCGGCCCAGACCAGGCGCTGCACCAGGTGGGTGACCACCGGGTGGCGCTGCAGGTATTCACGCCACTCGCCGGCAGGCCACAGGCGCTCGGCGCACATGGCTTCGTAGAGGCGCTGGGTCTGCAGTTCGATGACCTGCTTGAGCTCCTTCTTGCTGGTGGAGAGCTGGGTCTTGGCTTCCTTGATCAGCGCCGGGTCGTCGCTCTTGCGCGGCTCGGGCAGGGCCTTGACCACCTTGTCGTCGGGGTTGCGCAGCTCCAGCTTGAGGGCACCGTCCAGGCGCGCGGTGAACAGGCGCTCGCCGTACTGCAGGTTGAGCACGCCCTGTTCGTCGAAGCCGGCGCTGGGGATGGTGCGGTCGGCCAGTTCGTCGGCGCTCCAGCCATTGCGCTGGGCGATCTGCTCCACCAGCACGCGGGCCAGGGCCTGGACCGAGGCGGTGCGGTGGCGGCGGGCGACGGCCAGCAGCAGCTGGATCACCAGCGGGTCGTTGCTGTTGGCGGCGGCGCTGAGCAGGGCCTCGACCTGGGCGCGGCGCTGGTAGTGGTCGCGCATGTAGGCCTGCAGCAGGCTGACCAGTTCGTGGCCGGCCATGGCCCAGGTGAGGGCGAGGATGCCCTTGTCGGCGATGGCGCTGCCCAGGTAGATGGACAGGTGCTCGCGCTTGAGGATCTCGAAGGCCTGCTCCTGGGTGATGTCGGCGTACTCGGGGGACCACTTGGCCCAGGCCTGGTAGCTCTGCATGCGCTGGGCGAGGTTGGCCTGGGCGTGGGCGATGGCCTCCTCCTGGCTCGGGTGGCGGGTGTCCTGGGCGATGAAGCACAGCAGCAGGGCCTTGCCCAACGCTGCCCGGCTGGCCGGGGCCAGCAGCTCCAGGTAGCGGTTGAGCAGGGCGTTGCCAGCCGGCTCCTTGAGCTTGCAGGCGAGCACCACCCACCAGCGCACGATCTCCGGCTCCACTGCGCTGCCGTCCAGCCACTGGCAGGCGGGCAGCCGGTCCAGGTCGAGCCAGGCCAGGCTGGCCGGGGCCTTGCCCTGCAGGCCCTTGCGCGCTTCAGCGAGCAGTACGGCGGGTGCGAGGTGACCGCTGATGTCGTCGCCCAAGGCTTCCAGGGCGGTGAGCAGGGCGGCGCGCACGGTCTCGCGCTTCTCCTTGGCCAGGGCGGTCTTGAGCGCGGGGACGGCTTCGGGGCGGCCCAGGCGTTGCAGCCATTCGGCGGCGAGGGTGCGGATCTCCTGCTTGCTGGAGCCCAGGGCCTCGATGGCGCGCTCGGCGATGTCGGGCAGGGTTTCCAGCAGGCGCTGGGCTTCGCTGCGGTTGGTCTTGCTGGCGCCCAGGGCCAGTTCCAGCAGCACCGGGATCAGCCGTTTCGGCAGCACCGGGAAGCGCTCCAGCAGGCTGAGGGCGGTGGGCACGTCGAACTCGGTGCGGCCATGGTTGGGGCGCAGGCCGAAGGCCTCTTCGAGGAACTGCGGGTGCTCGGCGAAGAACGGCCAGACGCGATCGGGGTCGAGCTGGGCCAGCGGCGAGTTCCAGCCGAAGCACAGGCCGGCGGTCTCGCGCTCCGGCTCTTCGCTGCCGCAGCGGCGCAGGGCGTCGGCCAGGGTGCGCAGGTCGAGACGGCGCAGGGCGTCGCCCTTGAGCCATTGCATGAGTTGGTAGGCGTTGAAGTAGCGGCGGCGGGTCACCCGCAGGGCGTGAAGCAGGTTGACGTCGGCGCTGGCGGCCAGGCGGCCACGGTAGGCGAGCACGTCCTCAAGGCCGTCGGAGAGCTTGCGGCCCTGGCCGTTGAGGAAGTCGAGGGCGGCCTGCAGGTCCTTGTCGGTCAGGGCCTTGAGCTTCTTGTAGGCCTTCTGCTGCCAGTCCCACTTGCGCTTGTGCTCCAGGTTGCTGCGGATCTCTTCCTCGGCGGCGAGGCGGCTCTCCTCCAGCAGTTCGGTGAGGTTGCGGCGCAGCAGGTCGAGGGTGGCGGCTCCCAGTTCCACGTCGGGGCAGCGCTCGTAGTCACCGGCCTCCGGCAGCACCTGTTCCTCGGCGCTGGACTGGCTGTCCAGACGGGCCATGGCGCTGGCCAGGGCCTGCTGCACGGGCTTGGAGGTTTCCTCGGCCAGGCGCGCCTGGAGAATCGCCCGTGCGCCCTCACCGCTGCGGGCGAGGAGGTCGGCGGCCAGGGTGCGTTCGCTGCTGCTGCCGGTTGCCAGCAGGAGGCCGAGCTGTTCCAGCTTGACGTCCTGGGGCAGGGTCTCCACATGCGGGCCGGCGGCGCCACGCACGGTCTTGGCGCTGTTCACCGCGAGACGCACGAGGATGTCGGCGTAGGCCGCGGCCAGGCGCGGGTGGGGGCCGATCAGGCCCACCAGGGACAGGTTGCCGCTGGCCGAGAGGCGGGCAGGCAGGGCGCGGGTGGCGTCGGGGTGCTGCAGCAGGTGGTCGGCCAGGTCGGGCAGGCGCAGCAGGGCGTTGAGGTCGCGCCAGTGGTAGTCGCCGAGGTCGCGGCGGTCCAGCACCAGCAGCAGGGCGTCGTCGCCGGGCAGGTCGTCCACCGCCAGCAGGCGCGTGAGCAGGTCGAGGGTCCAGTGCTGGCGCAGGTCGCTGCTGATCTTGCTGCCGAAGTCCTTGCGGGTGGTGTGCAGGGCGTCGACCACCAGGTAGATGAACCAGTCGGGCACCTGGGCAATGCGGGTGATGTTGACGCCCTGGCAGGCGGCGGCCAGCACCTTGCCGAAGCGGGCCAGGGCGACGACATCGGGTTCGGCGCCGATCACGTAGAGGCGGGTACGTGCATGGGTCGCGGCGTTGATGCGCTTCTTGTGCTTCTGGGCGTCGTTGCGCAGGTTGCCCGAGGGGTGCCACCAGCCGACGGTGGCGGGCTGGTCGAGGAGGACGGCGGCCTCTTCGCCATTGAGCCGTGACAGTTCGGCGAGGACCTGTTCCTCCCGGCCGCTGAGGACGAAGGCTGCGGCCCGTGCGGCCAGGCCCGGCGCCAGGATGTCCAGCACTTCGAGGCTTTCGGCGACGTGCTTGGCGAAGGGGGTGGTGGGGGCGGTGATGCCGAGCTTTTCCAGCAATGTCTGCAGCATGGGAGGGGCCTGTCCTTGGGATGCGAGGCGCCGATGTTAAAACATCGGGCCGGTCGCTCGCCTGCTCGTGCGCAGGGTTTGCTGGTTGGCGCAAGTTTTCCTTCCGACGGCCTGCCTTGAGGCCGTGCCGGGCCTGGTCTTAACTGCTGATGCGTGCCTGTCCATCACCACCAGAAGGGGTTGCCATGAACGACCACACCGAAGACTCCAGCCCGGACAGCGGTATCGATGCTGTCGCGATTTTCTGTCTCATCCTGATCGTGGTCGCCACGGCGGTGTTCTGGGTCAGCCACCAGTAATCCCCCGTCGGCCATTGGACGTGCGGAACCGGGGCCCTGCGCAGGGCGTCGTTATACTGCGCGGGCTTCGAATCGAGTCCATGTCCCGATGCCTCTCCTGCGTATTCTCCTGATTGGGCTTTGCCTCTGCTGCAGCGCGCTGGCCCATGGCGCTTCGGTGGTTTTCCTTTGCCCCGGCAACAGCGCCGAGCCCTTCTGGCAGTCTCATGTCGCCTTCATGAACGCCGCCGCCCAGGGCCTGGGCATGCCGCTGAAGGTGCTCTATGGGGACTATGACTCCAGCCGCACCCTGGAGCAGGCCCGGCAGATAAGGGAAGAGGCCGCGCCGCCTGATTACCTGGTGTTCACCAACGAGCAGTACATGGGGCCGGAGATCCTGCGCCTGTTCCAGGGCAGCCCGGTGAAGCTGTTCGCCATCAACAGCAGCCTGACCGACGACCAGCAGAGGATGGTCGGCGGCCCCCGCGAGCGTTACTCGAACTGGATTGGCAGCCTGGTGGCCAACGAGGAAGTGGCCGGCTACCTGTTGGCCCGTGCGCTGATCGATGGCCAGCGCAGCCGTGAGCCGGACCAGCCCTTGGAGATGCTCGCCTTCTCCGGTATCAAGCAGACCCCGGCGGCGCAGCGCCGCGAGGAAGGTCTGCAGCGGGCGCTGGAGGAGTACCCCAAGGTGCGCCTGCGCCAGCTTGTGTACGCCCAGTGGAGCCGCGATCGCGCCTACCAGCAGGCGTTGCAGTTGCTGCGGCGCTACCCGCAGACCCATGCGGTGTGGGTGGCGGATGACCAGATGGCCCTGGGCACCATGCAGGCGGCGCGGGAGCTGGGACGAAAGCCGGGGCACGACCTGCGCTTCGCTGTGCTCAACAGCTCGCCCGAGGTGCTCCAGGCGACCATCGATGGTTACATCGATGACCTGGTGGGCGGCCATTTCACCCTTGGTGGCTGGGCCATGGTGCTGCTGCACGATTACGATGCCGGGCAGGATTTCGTCCTGCGTGGCGGCAAGGACCTGCAAGCCAACGTCTACATGCAGTTGGACGTCGAGCACGCCCGGCGCCTGCTGGCGCGCATGTCGAGCAAGGAACTGGGCCTGGATTTCCGCACTTACAGCGCCCTCTACAACCCCGGGCTGCGGGTCTACCGGTTCACCATGAAGCCATTGCTCGACTGAGCCTCAGAGCCCGGCGAGGTGCAGCACCAGCTTCACCACGCCGAACAGCATCAGCGCGAACACCAGGGTGAACAGCACGCCCAGCAGGATGAAGTGGCTGGGCTTGCCCCGGCTGAAGTCACGGCTCCGGTTCTTGCCGCTTTGTACGCCGAATGCGGCTGCCGCGACGCTGTGGAGCATTTCGCGGAAGGTCAGTGGGCGGTCTTGCTGTGGGTCGTCCATGGGGCACCTCCTGCTGCAAGCGTAGGTGCTTTCCGTGGATTTGCTTCAGGAGGCGGGTGAGTGCAGCCGCCGGGTGTTGACCCGCTCTACGGCACGGGCGCGCAGTTGGCCGCAACCGCCTTCCACGTCCTGGCCAGCGGAGTTGCGTACCTTGGTCAGTACACCGTTGCGGTGCAGGTAGTGCACCAGTTCGACGATGCGCTCGCCGCTGGGACGGCTGTAGTCGTCAACTTCCAGGCTGTTGTAGGGGATCAGGTTCATCACCGCGTACTTGCCCTTGAGCAGGCGCAGGATGCCTTCGGCCTCTTCCAGGCTGTCGTTGATGCCTTCGAGCAGGGTCCACTGGTACTGGATGGGGTAGCCGACCTGGCGGGCGTAGGCCTCGCCCAGTTCCACCAGTTCGCCCGGGGTGATGCGCGGGGCTTTCGGCAGCAACCGTTCGCGCACGTCGGCCTTGCTGCTGTGCAGTGACAAGGCGAGGGCGGGCTTGACCCGCAGGTGCGGCAGGCGCTCGAACACGCGGGGATCACCGACGGTGGAGAACACCAGGTTCTTGTGGCCGATGTCGCCGAGGGTGCCGAGCAGATCGATGGCTTCCAGCACGTTGTCGAGGTTGTGGGCCGGCTCGCCCATGCCCATGAACACGACTTTCTTGACCCGGCGATAGCGCCGCGCGAGCACCACCTGGGCGACGATCTCCAGGCTGGAGACCTGGCGCAGCAGGCCGCTCTTGCCGGTCATGCAGAACACGCAGCCCACGGCGCACCCCACTTGGCTGGAGACGCACAGGCCGTCTCGGGGCAGCAATACGCTCTCCACCATCTGCCCGTCGCCCAGGCCCACCAGCAGGCGGGCCGAGCCGTCGCCACCGGGGTGCTCGGAGCGCAGACGTACCAGGCCGTCGAGGGTCTCGGTGAGGGCAGGCAGGGCTTCGCGCACCCGCAGCGGCAGGAAGTCGTCGGCCTGCTGGCGCGGGCGGCCGCTGTCCAGGGGTTTGCCCTGCAGCCAGGCGCGCAGCATCCGATCCCGGTGGATGGGCTTGGCGCCGAGGGCGGCGAGCTGTTGGTCGAGGTCGTGGATACGCATGGGGCGCGCATCCTACCACCGGTGTGGGCGCTTAAGTAGGGGCGCCGGGATCTCGACGCCCGGCGGTGGAGAGGGAAGCGGGAGCAGGCAGGCTCCCGTTTCCTTCGGTGAGCGGCGTCGCGGTTTCAGCGACCGCGACTCAGCTCGGCCAGGCGACTGGCGGCATCCTGCACGGAGTGCCCGAGGGCGTCGAGGTCCACGGCGTCGCGGGCGTTCTCCTCGCTGGCAGAGTGGATGCGCACGGCCAGTTCGTTGATTTCCTGGGTGACGTGGCTCTGCTGTTGCGCGGCGACGGCAATCTGCTGGGCGCGCTGGGAGATGTCGTCGAAGCTCTGCACCGTGGCCGACAGGCTGCTGGCGGCGCCCTCTGCCTCCTCTACGGCGTGGCGGGTGCGGGCTTCGCCGGCCTGCATGGCCTGCACCGCCTGGCGTGAGGCCTGCTGGAGGTTGGCGATCATGCCGCTGATCTCGTTGGCCGAGCTCTGGGTCTTGCCAGCCAGGGAGCGCACTTCGTCGGCCACCACGGCGAAGCCCCGGCCCTGCTCGCCGGCCCGGGCAGCCTCGATGGCGGCGTTGAGTGCCAGCAGGTTGGTCTGTTCGGAGATGGCCTTGATCACGTCCAGAACGGCGCCGACCTGCTGGCTGTCCTGCTCCAGTTGAGCGATCACGGCAGCAGCACTGGCCATCTCGCCGGCCAGGGCCTGGATGGCGCGGCTGTTGGCGGCCACCTTGTCCTGGCCCTGGCGCACCACGCTCTGGGAACGTTGGGCAGTGTCGGCGCAGTCGTTGGTGTTCTGTGCCACTTCATGGGCGCTGGACGACATCTGGGTGATGGCGGTGGCCAGTTGGGTGTTCTCCTGGCGCTGCTGTTCGGCCCGTTGCAGCAGGGCGCTGCTCAGGCGGCCGAGGCTGCTGGCCTCGTCACGCAGGCGCTGGGACTCGCTGGCGATGCTCTGCAGCATGCCCTGCAGGCGTCCGGCGTACTGGTTGACCGCCTGGCGCAGTTGGCCGATCTCGTCGTTGCGCAGCACGCTGAGGGCACCGCCCTGGCCGGACTGGCCATTGCCGAGGGCCTGGATCTGCGCGGTGGTCTCGCCGATCTGTTCCAGCAGCTTGCGCCCGGCCAGCCAGACGAACAGCAGCAGCAGGCTGAGCAGCGGCAGGAGGAAGGCCAACAACTCATAGGTCAGTGCGTGGGCCAGGCCGGTGACACGGGCCTGGGGAGTGACCAGCCCGACTATCCAGCCGGTTTGCGGCATGCGGAACAGGTTGGCCTGGACGGCGGTGTCGAGCACGGTGTCCTCGTCCAGTCGGACGCTGGCATGGCCGTCGGCGGCGGCCTTGCGGCGGGTCTCCAGCAGCGGCGCGAGCCAGGCCTCGCGGGCGACCAGGTCGTCGAACTTCTGCATGGTCACATCCTGGCCGAGGGGGAAGAACAGGACGTTGCCGGACTGGTCCAGGGCGAAGGCGTAGCCGCCGGTGACAGTGCCCTGTTCCTTGAGGAAGCGAGCGAGGTCGTCCAGGCGCAGGTCGATGGTGCTGACCCCGGCAAAGCGGCCCTGCAACTGGTAGGGCACGCTGCAGGTGACCATCGGCACCTTGCTGACCGGGTCCTGGTAGGCCTCGGACCAGACACAGGCGTCGCCGGCCGCATTACGGGCGCCGGTGTACCAGGCGTCGTTGTGGTAGCCGGGGCCGTCGGGCTTGTTGTAGTCGTCGGAGTAGTCCAGGGCTCCGTTGGCGTTGCGGGCCCAGAAGAAGCTGCGGCGCTCGGTGCCGCTGGTGAAGGCATTGGGTTCCGGCCAGACACCGCCGCCGGCGATGGCGGCGTCGCCACTGTTGTCGATCAGGGGGGGGTAGGTGGTGCGGTAGAGCGCCTCGTCACGGGGCAGGGTCTGGGCCAGGTGGGCCATGCTCACCGTGAGGCCCTGGATGCCGGCGAGCTGCAGGCCGAGCTGGCGCACGATGGCGCTGCCGGTCTGTTCGATCAGGGCGTTGCTCTCGGCGACGACGCGGGGCTGGCCACGCAGCACCATCACGGCGAACACCGCGAGGGCGGTCAACAGCAGCAGGAGGATGGCGCCCAGGGTCAGGCGGGTGGAAATACGATCAGGCAACAGCGACATGCAGGTACTCCTCGTTTCCCGGTCTCGAAGGGGAGCTGTAGGGCTCCCGGGGCCGCTCAGATCAGCATGCAAACGCAATGCCTGGCCAGCAGGCCCGCCTGCTCTGACTATCGGCGTTTTCGGAAACTCCTCCAGTCCGAAGGGACGGACGGTCGCGAGGAGGCGAGGCAGGGTGGAGCAGAGAGGAGGACAGAATGAAGGCAGGGCGCCGCTGGGCGCCCTGCCGGAGGCTCAGCTGTCGTAGCCCAGGTTGGGCGCGAGCCAGCGTTCGCTGACTGTCTGCTCCTGGCCCTTGCGCTTGCTGTACTGCTCGATCTGGTCGCGCTCGACCTTGCCGACGGCGAAATACTGTGCATCGGGGTGGGCGAAGTACCAGCCGGACACGGCGGCAGCCGGGAACATGGCGAAGTGCTCGGTGAGGAACACGCCGCTCTGGCCGGGCTTGCCGAACTCGGCGGTCGGGTCCAGCAGGCGGAACAGGGTGGCCTTCTCGGTGTGGTCCGGGCAGGCCGGGTAGCCGGGGGCAGGGCGGATGCCCTTGTACTGCTCCTTGATCAGGGCTTCGTTGTCCAGTTGCTCATCGGCGGCGTAGCCCCAGTGTTCCTTGCGCACGCGCTCGTGCAGCCACTCGGCGCAGGCTTCGGCCAGGCGGTCGGCGAGGGCCTTGACCATGATGGCGTTGTAGTCGTCGCCCTTGGCTTCGTACTGCTTGGCCAGCTCCTCGGCGCCGATGCCGGCGGTGGTGATGAAGCCGCCGACGTAGTCGGTGACGCCGCTCTCCTTCGGTGCGACGAAGTCGGCCAGGCTGAGGTTCGGCTTGCCATCGGGCTTGATGGTCTGCTGGCGCAGGTGGTGCAGGACGGCCAGCGGCTTGCCGTGTTCGTTGCGCACTTCGATGTCGTCGTGGTTGATCTGGTTGGCGGGCCAGAAGCCGAACACCGCGCGGGCCTTGATCAGTTTCTGCTCGATCAGCGACTTCAGCATGGCCTGGGCGTCGGCGAACAGCGCGGTGGCGGCTTCGCCCACCACGTCGTCGGTGAGGATGCGCGGGTATTTGCCGGCCAGGTCCCAGGAGATGAAGAAGGGCGTCCAGTCGATGTACTCGGCCAGTACCGCCAGGTCGATGTCTTCCAGCACGCGCACCCCGGTGAAGCTGGGCTTGGGTGCGCGGTAGTCGGTCCAGTCGAAGGCCGGCTTGTTGGCGATGGCGTCGGCGTAGGCCAGGCGCTCGGTGCGGGCAGCGCGGTTGGCGGTGCGTTCGCGGACTTCGGCGTAGTCGACGCGGGTCTTCTCGACGAACTCAGGCTTGAGCTCCTTGGACAGCAGGCTGGTGGCCACGCCCACGGCGCGGGAGGCGTCGGTGACGTAGACCACGGCGTCGTTGCTGTACTGCGGCTCAATCTTCACCGCCGTGTGGGCCTTGGAGGTGGTGGCGCCGCCGATCATCAGCGGCAGCTGGAAGCCCTGGCGCTGCATTTCCCGGGCGACATGGACCATCTCGTCGAGGGAGGGGGTGATCAGCCCGGAGAGGCCGATGATGTCGCACTTCTCGGCGATGGCGGTCTGCAGGATCTTCTCTGCCGGGACCATCACGCCGAGGTCGACGATGTCGTAGCCGTTGCAGCCGAGCACCACGCCGACGATGTTCTTGCCGATGTCGTGGACGTCGCCCTTGACCGTGGCCATGAGGATCTTGCCCTTGGCCTCCGGCTTGTCGCCCTTTTCGGCTTCGATGAAGGGAATCAGGTGGGCCACGGCCTGCTTCATCACGCGGGCGGACTTGACCACCTGGGGCAGGAACATCTTGCCGGCGCCGAACAGGTCACCGACCACGTTCATGCCGGCCATCAGCGGGCCTTCGATCACTTCGATGGGGCGCGCGCACTGCTGGCGGCACTCCTCGGTGTCTTCGACGATGAAGGCGGTGATGCCCTTGACCAGGGCGTGCTCCAGGCGCTTGGTCACCGGGTAGCTGCGCCATTCCTCGTCTTCGGCTTCCTTGACGGCGCCGCCGCCCCGGTAGTTCTCGGCGATGGCCAGCAGGGCCTCGGTGCTGCCTTCGTGGCGGTTGAGCACCACGTCTTCGACCTTCTCGCGCAGCTCTGCAGGGATCTCGTCGTAGATCTCCAACTGGCCGGCGTTGACGATGCCCATGCTCAGGCCATTGCGGATGGCGTGGTAGAGGAAGACCGAGTGGATGGCCTCGCGCACCGGGTTGTTGCCACGGAAGGAGAACGAGACGTTGGAGACGCCGCCGGAGGAGAGTGCATGGGGCAACTCGTCGCGGATGTAGGCGCAGGCCTCGATGAAGTCGACGGCGTAGTTGTTGTGCTCTTCGATGCCGGTGGCGACGGCGAAGATATTCGGGTCGAAGATGATGTCTTCCGGGGGGAAGCCCACTTCATTGACGAGGATGTCGTAGCTGCGCTTGCAGATTTCCTTCTTGCGTGCGGCGGTGTCGGCCTGGCCGACCTCGTCGAAGGCCATCACCACCACGGCGGCGCCGTAGCGCTTGCACAGGCGGGCGTGGTGCTTGAATTGCTCGACGCCTTCCTTCATGGAGATGGAGTTGACGATGCCTTTGCCCTGGATGCACTTGAGGCCGGCTTCGATCACTTCCCACTTGGAGGAGTCGATCATGATCGGCACGCGGGAGATGTCGGGCTCGCCGGCGATCAGGTTGAGGAAGGTGACCATGGCCGCCTTCGAGTCGAGCATGCCCTCGTCCATGTTGATGTCGATCACCTGGGCGCCGGCTTCCACCTGCTGCAGGGCGACTTCGAGGGCTTCGGTGTAGTTCTCCTCGCGGATCAGGCGGGCGAACTTGGCACTGCCGGTGATGTTGGTGCGCTCGCCGACGTTCACGAACAGCGAGTTGCGATCGATGGTGAAGGGCTCCAGGCCTGACAGGCGGCAGGCTTTGGGAATGTCCGGCAGGGCGCGGGGCTTGTGCTTGGCCACGGCTTCGGCGATGGCCTGGATGTGCGGCGGGGTGGTGCCGCAGCAGCCGCCGACGATGTTCAGCAGGCCGCTGGCGGCGAACTCTTCCACCACGGCGGCCATTTCCGCCGGGGTTTCGTCGTATTCGCCGAAGGCGTTGGGCAGGCCGGCGTTGGGGTGGGCGGAGACGTGGGTCTCGGCCTTGGCTGCCAGCTCCGCCAGGTAGGGGCGCAGTTCCTTGGCGCCGAGGGCGCAGTTCAGGCCCACGGAGATCGGCCTGGCGTGGCGCACCGAGTTCCAGAACGCTTCGGTGGTCTGCCCGGAGAGGGTGCGGCCGGAGGCATCGGTGATGGTGCCGGAGATCATGATCGGCAGTTCGACGCCGTCCTCCTCGAACACCTGCTGCACGGCGAATATCGCCGCCTTGGCGTTGAGGGTGTCGAAGATGGTCTCGATCAGGATCAGGTCGGCGCCGCCCTCGATCAGCCCACGGGTCGCCTCGGTGTAGTTCTCCACCAGCTCGTCGAAGGTGACGTTGCGGTAGCCGGGGTTGTTCACGTCCGGGGATATGGAGCAGGTGCGGCTGGTGGGGCCGAGGACGCCGGCGACGAAGCGCGGGCGGTCCGGGGTCTCCAGGGTCTTGGCATCGGCCACCTGGCGGGCCACGCGGGCACCGGCGACGTTCAGCTCGTATACCAGCGCTTCCATGCCGTAGTCGGCCTGGGACACGCGGGTGGCGTTGAAGGTGTTGGTCTCGAGGATGTCGGCGCCGGCATCCAGATAGGCGCGTTCGATCTCGGCGATCACCTGCGGCTGGCTCAGCAGCAGCAGGTCGTTGTTGCCCTTCACGTCGCTGGGCCAGTCGGCGAAGCGCGCGCCGCGGTAGTCCTCCTCCTGCAGCTTGTAGCCCTGGATCATGGTGCCCATGCCGCCATCGAGGATCAGGATGCGTTCCTTGAGGGCTTGCTGGAGGGCGTTGAGGCGTGCGCCACGATCGGTGAGCGTGCTGGACATGAGTGACCTGTCTGGCTGGGCGAAAAAAGGGCGCCGATCATAGCAAAGATGAGGTGTTTACGGCCTGTGCCGCCGGGAACATGAATGTGGCTCATGTTCGAGCCGGGCTGTGCGCTGGCGACTGGCGAGGTGTGCGGGGTACAGCGGGGGAGAGCCGGAAACGGCCCGGAAGGCGGGCGCCGTGGATGAGGGGGGATCATCCACGGCGTGGCGGGCTTACTTGGCGCAGCTGGCGGTTTCGTACACGAAGTACTTCACCAGGTCGCGGTCGGTGCGGTTCCACACCTCGCCGACCGAGCGCACGCCCTGGCTCTGGCCCACCGGGCCTGCGGTGCTGCCGCACCAGCAGCGCGGGTACTTCCCGTGGTACAGGGTGCCGCCGATGACCACGGCGACGTGACCGCTGAAGCGTGCTGGGCTGTGGTCGCTGCCTTTCAGACCGGCGATCACGAGCCAGCCCTGGGAGGCCTTCTGGGCCGCTTCCGCACCGCTCTTCAGCTCCTTCCAGCCGCTGGCCTGGGGCAGGCCGGTCATGATGTCGTTGGCGTTGCCGGCGGGGATCGGCACGTTGAGGGCAGCGGCAACCGACTGGAGGAAGCCGGAGCAGTTGTCCTTGTTCTTGGTACCGGCGATGAAGCTTTCATCCCAGGCGGCCTTGCAGGCGTTGACGATGCAGGTGTCGAGGCTCATTGACGTTCCCTATCAGGGTTTGCAGAACGGTTGGACGGGTTGGCGCGCCTGTTTCTTGCAACTGCCGAGCGAGTCACCGTCGCACTGGCTGCCCAGCACCAACTGCTCGCCCACCACGGCGGCGCGCTTGCCGGAGATCTCCAGGCGGTGGACCACCTTGCAGGTGGCGGTGTCGTAGGCCACCAGGTCGGCGTTGGAGCCGCTGTACTCGAAGGTCACCAGGCGCTTCTCGTCGCGGCTCAGGTACAGCGGCTCACGGGCCCAGATGCCGCCATCCTCGATGTTGCAGCGCTTGCCGCTGGCGGTGTCATGCAGTACCACGGGGGGCTCGGGGAAGGCGTCCGGCTCTTTGATCTCAGGGTTTTCGTTGGTGAAGCTGACTTCCAGGCGCTGGCCCTTGCCGACGAACACGTTCGGCGCTTCAGCATTGGCACTGAGGGGGAGCGGCGCGAAACCGCAGTCGGCGGCCTGGGTGCAGGCACAGAGGAACAGGGCGGCAAGGCCACCGGCGAGGGCTTTCATGACGATCTCCTGTGGAGCATGCGATGGGGGCGACCCTCGG
Source organism: Pseudomonas sp. ENNP23 (assembly GCF_001728945.1). Taxonomy (NCBI): domain Bacteria; kingdom Pseudomonadati; phylum Pseudomonadota; class Gammaproteobacteria; order Pseudomonadales; family Pseudomonadaceae; genus Pseudomonas; species Pseudomonas sp. ENNP23. The sequence goes on along the minus strand of NZ_LYSP01000033.1, from coordinate 41,479 downwards.
GGTGCGGCCGGGTGGCGAGCGGGCGCTGTGCCTGTCGACGTCCCTGTGGCTGCGCCGACTGTCCCTGATGGTCCGGCGTGGCGCGAAGGATACGCCTGACGCCATGTACGGAAAATGACGCGGTTCACGGATGCGAGGGCCTCCCGGGCTCCACTTGACGGCGTGTCAACCGGCGCCCGGCAGGCCTGACAACTCCGGGACTGCCTCGTCGTGCGGGGCGCGGAATACTGGGCCCGTCTTTTCATCAATCCAGGGAAACGGGAGCCTCCATGAGCCTGCGCAACGAACTGATCCGCCAACTGCTGGTGATCGTCAACGCTGACTTCGACTACGTCTCGGACCGCATGCCGGCCCGCCGCCTGCACGAGGCCGAACTGGTCGGTCTGGAGTCCAGGGACCTGCCCCATTCGATCCGATCCTGGTGTGGAGTGGATTTTGCGGGCCTGGCCTGCAAGGGACGGGATGCCACGCTCAGTTCCTGCCGCCTGGCCCGTGCCGATGACGCCCAGGTGTCGATGCTGGTGGACTTCTACCAGCGGGCCTACCTCAGCAGTCCCGCCGCTGCGGAGGCAGCCAGCTACCAGGGTACGCCCATCGTGCGGATGATCGAGGAGCGGGCGACTCAGGATCTGGAGCTGATCGCAGCGCTGGCCGATGGCGGCGAAATCGTCCTTGCCAACCCGACCTTCGAGGGCACCGAGTACTTCGGGCTGGCTGGACACCCGGCGCTGGCCAAGCTGGTCTGGAACAACCTGGTGGGGACCTACACCAGCCTGGGCATGGGCTACATCAACCCGCCGCTGACGGATGAGGAGCGCCTGGCATCCTCGATTATCGACATGGATCACGAAAGCCTTTTCCTGCTCTTCACAAAGCGGGCGCTGGTACTGCAGATTGATGCTGGCACCTCGCTACTGCTTCACGCACTGGACGACAAGGTGCTGCAGGATGTGCGGGACATCCTGCCCGAGGCCCTGGGCCTCTGTGTCTTTCCTCTTCAATGACCCCCTCAGGTGGCCGCAGGGCCGCCGACTCGAACAAGGACGCCAACGGATGGAACACGCAAGAAAAGTGATGGAGATGGCTGGATTCTTCGCCGGTCATGCAGTGCAGAGCGTTTCGGACGGGGAGATGCTCATCCCCATCGTCGGTTACCTCGGGGTGGACCAGAGCTCCCGGATGGTGCGTCTGGCGATGGGCAGCTCGGCAGAAGCCATGCAGGCCGGCGAGGCCCGTATCAGCGAACTGGACGGCGACACCCTGGGCGCGGTGTTCATCCGCGACGGCATGGTGACCCTGCCCACGGGCAAGACCGATTGCCTGATCGCCGATGTGCGCTTTGCCTCCGACCGTGGGCGGCGCTTCCAGTGGTTGCTGCCTTATCGCAATGCCAGCCACGCCTCGGGTTTCGCCGTGCACAAACCCGAGGTCCTGGAGGAGGCGGGCTTTTCCGCGGATGAGATCAAGACACTGGGCCAGGTGTTCTTCAGTGGCATGGAGCGCCACGAGCAGGGCTGGGCGCTGTGGAACGCCCACTACGTTGAACAGGCTGGCGAGAGTTCCGGCTCCGCAGGGCAGGAAAATACCGACTTCAGTGCCGAGGAGTTCCATGCCCTGTGCCGTTCACCGGTGCTGGTGTTCCTGCTGGTGGCGGCCTCCGATGGCAAGTTCGACAAGAAGGAGGTGGAGGCCTTCATGAAGCAACTGGTGGCCCTGGCCGGTTCGGGCAGCCCCTTGTTCTCGCGGGTGGCCACCAACGTCGTCGGCAACGCCCCTGCTCTGTTGCAGGAACTGGTGAGCACGTCGATGGACTATTCGGCAGAGCTGGGGCGCGTCCGTGCGATCCTCCAGGCCCGTGTGGCGGCTGACGATGCGCGAATCTACTGCGAGACCCTGGTGGCGCTGGGCAAGGCCGTGGCCGCGTCGGCCGGCGGCTTCCTGGGCTTTGGTAGCAAGATCAGCAAGCAGGAAAAGGCTGCACTCGAGCACATCGCCTTCAACCTGGGTGTCAGCTACAGCTGAGCCTGAGCGCAGGGGGCGGCTCATGCCCCCTGCCGTCCCCCTGGATTCCTCTGGCCCGCCCTTTGGCGGGCCTTTTCCTGCTCCGCCATGCGGGGCGTTTCGCCTGGATCGACCGATGCAGAACCCGCTGTTTTCCCAGTTGCTCACCCTCTACATGCGGCGCATTCGTGCCAGCGCGGCCGGTGTCGCCACCGAGATCGGCCTCAGCCGCGAGGCGGTCAACAACTGGCGCAACGGGCTGTCTCTGCCCAACCCCAAGTCCCGTGACCGTCTGCTGGCCTGCGCCCGCTACCTGCGTTTGACCGAGGCCGAGACCAATCGCCTGTTCGAAGCGGCGGGTTTCGAGCAGGAGTTTCCTTTGCAGCAGGAAGTGTCCGGTGGTGGCCCTTTTGCGGGTTTCATCGAGGGGCTTTTCGAGCGGCTGGGGCGGCTGGCGCCGTTCCCCATTCTCATGCTCCTGTCCCAGGCCCACTGGGGGCAGCCGCCGTTCCGCCAGGCCCTGCTGGCGCGGGCACGGGCCCTGTACGGCGAGGCGGCGGTGCTGCACGTACAGCCGCCATTCAGCACCAGCACGGCCAGTGCCGACTATTTCTCGGCCATCGGTCGGCAGTGCGGGTTTGCCGAGGTGGGCTCCGACTATGAGTTCGAGGCTGCGCTGGAACGCCGCCTGCTCAATGGCGAGCGGCTGTTCTGTCTGGTCAGTCGTTTCGAGCAGGGCACTGAGGCCCTGCGCGAGACCCTCGCCGGCATCCTGCGCAGCCTCAGCGAGATGCATGGCGGTCAGTTGCACCTGCTGCTCTGTGGTGGCGAGGCCCTGGCGGACCTGAAGTACCGCAGCGGCGACCTGTCGTTGCTGAACATTGCCCAAGTGGTGCATTGGCCGGAAATCGGCCCTGGCGACCTGGAAGCCCTGGCCCTGCAGCGCTGGCCGGGCCGCCCCTTCGATCCGGCTGCGCTGGGTGTGCTGCTGGAAACCACCGGTGGGCACCCGGCGCTGGTGGAGGAGGGGTTGCAGGCCCTGGCCGATCCCGGAGAGGGCCCCTCGGCTGAAACCCTTAACCACCAGTTGATGGGCAGCGAGCGGCTCTGGCAGGCCTTCCTGCCGTTGGCAGAGGAGCCATCGGCGCGCGCTCGCCTGCAGGAGCGCCTGCAGGCTGATGACCTGGGGCGGGCTCATCCATACCTGGCCGATGCTGAGTTGCGTCGGCTGTTCTGGAACAACCTGATCACGGCCCGGGAAACCGAGGCGGGGGCGCGCCTGCAGTGGCGCTCCAGTGTGATCCGCGAGGCCGGGCTGAAGGTGATCGACGCATGCTCCGGGCGCTGATCCGTCGCCCGGGTGCCGTTCGGCTGGTACTGGTGGCCTTGGCCACGCTGTTCCTGGGCAGTCTGGTGCTGACCCCTCACCTCAATCCGTTCAGTCGGGGCCGTGTGCTGGCGATCAATGCCATGGACCGGGTCTGGGGCGATGTGATGGACGTGCGCCGCAAGCTGATGGATGTCCAGCAGATCGAAGGGGACTGGCCGGCAGACATCACGCCCTACCTGCTCCCGGCGAACCGCAGCAGCGTGCGTATCGAGTCGCCTGCGCCCTATCGCCTGGTGGTGACGGTGGTGGATCAGGACGAGCTGGGCACCCTGGCGGGCACGCAGATGATTCTCGACTTCGACCGGCAACTGAACATGTCCAGTTGCCGACCGGGCAACCCGCCGTTCCCCCAGGGCTATCTGCCCCTGAACTGCCAGGAGGCGGACAAGGCGCGGGTCCCCATCATCGATACCCTGCATGCGGTGGTGATCGCCTGCGGTGTGCTGTTCGCTATTGCGACGCTGTTGTTGCTGCTCCGCCACCCGCTGTTGATGCCGGTGCAGATGCAGCCGTCCCGGCTGCTGCGCCTGCCGGTGGGGCAACTGCTTCGGTTGGACCGTCTGCTGGGCCTGCTGGGGCGCCGAGAGTCGACGCTGATGGCAGCCGGAACCAATGCCGGTCGCTGGCGGCAGGCCCTGACCTATGCGCGGGGCACGGCCTCGCAGCGCCTGGGTGCCCTGGCCTTGCGCCTGGGAGCGGAGTACCGGCCGAGCAGCGGCTGGAGCCTCCCGGGGGTGATGGGGGAGTGGCTGTTCAAGGGCGAGTTGCCGGTGTCCATGGACCGCTGCCTGGTCTACCTGCCGGAGCCGGGGCTGGCCGAAGAGTTGCTGCTGCAGCACCTGCGCGCCCAGCAGACCGGGCTCGACGTGATGCTGGTGGTGCGCGAGGAGGCAGGCGAGGCCCTGCGGGACCATTGCGCCGATCCCGCCAACCTGCTGGTGCTGGTGGATGGGGCCGCGCAGACCGAGCTGTTGCTGGCGGCGCGGCCCATCGAGGTGCTGCTGCGCTTGCTGGCGGCCCAACTGCGGGTGACGCGCATCTCGCCCTACCAGACCCGTGGGGGCGTGGTGCGTCAGGGCTCGTTCTTCGGGCGGGCACAGATGCTGGCCCGCGTGCTCAACCGGGAGCCGGCCAACTACCTGGTGGTGGGCGGCCGGCAACTGGGCAAGAGCAGCCTGCTGAAGGCCGTGCAGCGCCGCTTGCAGGACCATCCTCACCTGGCCTGCCATTATGTTTCATTGCGTGATCACCGCCTGGCGCCGCGCCTGGCCCTGCAGTTCGAGCTGCCTGCCGAAACGGCGCTGGAGCAGGTGGTGGAGCACCTGGCTGCGCAGTGCGTGGGCAAGCGGCTGTTCCTGCTGATCGACGAGGCGGACCTGTTCTTCCGGGACGAGGCGCAGCGCGGTTATGGGCAGCTTTCCACCCTGCGGGCGCTGAGCGAGGAGGGGCGCTGCTGGTTCATGCTCGCCGGCTTCTGGGACCTCTACGCCACGGCCGTGCTGGACTACCAGTCGCCGCTGCGCAACTTCGGCGAGGTGCTGACGGTGGGGGCGCTGGAAGTGGAGGCGTGCCGGGAGCTGGCTCGGGTGCCGCTGGAGCTGTTACGGCTGGGGTTTGCCAGCGATTCGCTCATCGAGGACCTGGTGGAAGCCAGTGGGCGCCGGGCCAACCTGGTGGCGATTCTCTGCCAGGAATGCCTGGAAGGCTTGCAGCCGGGTGAGCGGGCCATCGAACGCCGGCACCTGCAGGCGGCCTTCGCCTCCCAGGCTGTTCGTGAGGCGCTGGCAGGTTGGGGGCAGCTCAGCCACGACGAGCGCGCCTGCCGTCTGGACCGGATTCTGGTCTACCGGGTGGCCAGCAGCGGTGCGGTTCGTCTGGCTGACCTGGTGGAACTCTTCCGGGGGCGTGGCGTTCGGATCGAGGCGGATGAATTGCAGCGTTCACTTTCGCGCCTGTTGCTGGCTTATGTGCTGCAGCGCGAGGCGGGGGCCTACGGGTTTGCCGTGCCGCTGCTGGCCCTCCAGTTCGACGCCGATGAGGCGCGTGTGCTGCTGGATCAGGAGCTGCAGGCGCTGGTGCTGCAACCCGTCTGAGCGGGCCTTTGTCGCTGCGCGACGGGGGCGGGGCCGGTAGAATCCCCGCTTTCCGTTTCGCTTCGTTCAAGGATGAGGTCATGCGCCATCGCCTGTTGTCGTTCGTGTTCCTGCTCTGCGCAGGCTCTGGGGTGCAGGCTGCATCGGTGTCCTACACCCGTGATGTGCAGCCCATCTTCGAGAAGAAGTGTGTGGCCTGCCATGCCTGCTATGACTCGCCCTGCCAGTTGAACCTGGGCAGTGCAGAAGGTGCCGTCCGCGGGGCCACCAAGCAGCCTGTCTATGACGGCACGCGGACAAGAGCCCAGCCCACCACGCGCCTCTATTTCGACGCGCACGGTGAGGCGGCCTGGCGGCAGAAGGATTTTTACTCGGTGCTCAACGGCCAGGGGAGCCAGGCCGCCCTGATGGCCCGCATGCTGGAGCTGGGCCAGAACAACCCGCCCACACCCAATGCGAAGCTGCCGGAGGACCTGGATATCGGTATCAACCGGCAGAACCAGTGCCCGACGCCTGCCGAGTTCGACGACTATGTGCGGCGTTACGCCCATGCCGGCATGCCCTTCGCGGTGACCGGGCTGGATGTGCAGGAGTACCAGACCCTCCAGCGCTGGTTGGGCGCCGGGGCACCGGTGGAGGAGCTGGCACCGCTGCCGACGCCGAGCGAGGCGGCCCAGGTGGCACAGTGGGAGGCGCTGCTCAATGCCCCAGGCGCCCGTGAGGTGCTGGTGGGGCGCTGGTTGTTCGAGCACCTGTTCCTGGCGCACCTGTATTTCGATGGTGGGCGCAGTGGCCACTTCTTCCAGTTGGTGCGCTCGCGCACGCCCAGTGGCCAGCCCATCGACCCCATTGCCACCCGCCGGCCGAACGATGACCCCGGCACCACCTTCTACTACCGGATGTGGCCGATCCAGGGGGCCATCGTCCACAAGACCCACATCACCTACCCGCTGAGCGCGGAGAAGATGAAGCGGGTCCGCGAGCTGTTTTTCTCCAGCAACTGGAACACCGACAAGGTGCCGGGCTACGGGGCTCAGCGCCGTGCCAATCCGTTCGAGACCTTCGAGGCGATTCCGGCACGGGCTCGCTACCAGTTCATGCTGGATGACGCGGAGTACTTCGTTCGCACCTTCATCCGCGGCCCGGTGTGCCGGGGGCAGATCGCCACGGACGTGATCCGTGACAACTTCTGGGCGATGTTCCAGGACCCGGCGCACGACCTGTACGTCACCGATGCCGCTTACCGGGGCCAGGCCACGCCGCTGTTGGCGATGCCGGGGCAGTTCGACGACATCGGCAGTCTGCTGGGCCTGTGGTTGAGCTACCGGGACAAGCGCAACGCCTACGAGAGCCTGCGCCAGGAAGCCTATGCGGCGGCTCCGCCACCCACCTGGAACGACATATGGGCGGGCAACGACAATGCGCTGCTGTCGATCTACCGCCAGTTCGACAGCGCGTCGGTGCGCAAGGGGCTGATCGGACAGGTGCCGCAGACGATGTGGCTGATGGACTACCCGCTGCTGGAGCGCACCTACTACCAGTTGGTGGTCAACTTCGACGTGTTCGGCAATGTCTCCCACCAGGCGCAGACCCGGCTCTATTTCGACCTGATCCGCAACGGCGCGGAGGTTAACTTCCTGCGCCTGATGCCGGCAGCATCGCGGGATGGGCTGCTGGATGACTGGTACCAGAACAGCGGCAAACTGAAGATGTGGCTGGACTACGAGTCCATCGACAACGACACCCCGACCGGGCTGTTCCTGCCGGTGGAGGGTGCCAAGGGCGCCTTTGCCGCTGAGCTGGTCAAGCGCTTCGAGGGGCTCAACGCCCGGCCGGACCCGATCAACCGCTGCACCGCGAACTGCTACCGCCCGGGCATTGACCCGGCGTTACAGAACGCCGAGCAGACGCTGAGCCAATTGGTCAGTCGCCCGGCGGCAGGGCTGCGGGTGATCGAGCAGTTGCCCGAGGCGACCTTGCTGAGGGTGGAGCTGCCCAACGGCAAGCGCGAGGTCTACAGCGTGCTGCGCAACCGCGCCCACAGCAACGTGGCCTTCATGATGGGCGAGCAGCTCCGTTACCAGCCCGGCCTGGACACCCTGACCATCTACCCGGGCGTGCTCACCAGCTACCCGAACTTCATCTTCGCTCTGCGCGCCGACGAGGTGCCGGACTTCGTCACCGCCCTGGGGCGGGTGAAGGACACGGCAGCCTTCGACAAGGTGGTGGAGCGCTGGGGCATCCGCCGTAGTCATCCGCAGTTCTGGTTCTACTTCCATGACCTGTCGGCCTACATCCGCGAGACCGAGCCGGTGGAGGCGGGCGTGCTGGACATGAACCGCTACCAGAACCTCTGAGGCGCGCTGCAGCGCTCTTTCCACCGGGAAGAGCGCTGTCTGGAGCCCGGGCTGAGCTAATCGGGAATAATTCCTACTAAATTACTGGGACTTTATCCGTCGGACCGGATTGGCGTACACTGCGCGCCATGTTCGCGAGGAGTTGCCATGAGCGCCATCACCATTACCCAGGCAGCCCAGGATTATCTGGCTGACCTGCTGTCGAAGCAGAACACCCCCGGCATCGGTATCCGTATCTTCATCACCCAGCCCGGCACCCAGTACGCCGAGACGTGCATCGCCTACTGCAAGCCCAGCGAGCAGAAGCCCGAGGATATGCCCCTGGCCCTGGCGTCCTTCACGGCGTGGATCGATGCTGTCAGCGAGCCCTTCCTCGAAGACGCGGTAGTGGACTACGCGACCGACCGCATGGGGGGTCAACTGACCATCAAGGCGCCGAACGCCAAGGTGCCGATGGTCAACGAGGACAGCCCGCTCAACGAACGCATCGACTACTACCTGCAGACCGAGATCAACCCCGGCCTGGCCAGCCACGGCGGCCAGGTGAGCCTGGTGGATGTGGTCGAGGAAGGCATCGCCGTGCTGCGTTTCGGCGGCGGCTGCCAGGGCTGCGGCATGGTCGACATGACGCTGAAGGACGGTGTCGAGAAGACGCTGATGGAGCGCATCCCCGAGCTTAAGGGCGTGCGTGACGTCACTGACCACAGCAACCGCGAGAACGCCTACTACTAAGGCGTTGCGTGAAGCAGAGAGAGGCAGCCTACGGGCTGCCTTTTTCGTTCTCGGGATTGGGGGCAATTGCAGTCGAGGCTGCTGCCTCGTTGGGCCCGGCGTGGTTGTCGCCAGCGCGTGAGTCGGCGCGCGGGGCGATGGCCTGGCCGAGGATGTCCAGAACGCGCTGCAGGCCTTCGGGCGTCGGTGTCCGGTGAGTGCGCACATCCATGCTGTATTCGACGCTGTACGTGCGGCTTGTGTCGTTGCCTTTGACATCAGGCGATGGCACAGCCACCGGCGCGCTGATCGTCCCCCAGACCGGCTCGCCCGAGACGGGGCTGGACAGGTCGATGCCCAGCAGTGGGGGTTCATGCGCCGCCGTTTCGGTGGCGCTGGAGGCATCGGGCGGGTTGGGTATCGGCTTCGACATCGTGCTGGGCCTTGTGGTTGGGGTGGGCCGGTAGCGGGCAACTCTAGCCGCTGGCAGGCCGGCCGGCGAGCAAGACGGCGGTGCTCAGTGCGCCTTGTGCGGGCGAACGCCGGCTGCCAGCAAGGCGATGACCAGCAGCGGCAGCATGCCGAGGTTCACGGCGGCCCAACCCAGGCCGGTGATGAGGGCGCCGGAGGCGAAGGACGCGCAGGCTGCCACCAGGCTGTTGCTCAGCTCCATCAGGGCCTGGGCCTGGCCCCGCTCGGCACTGTCGTGGCCTTCCGCAAGCAGGGTGGTGCCGGCGACTAGCATGAGGTTCCACCCCAGGCCGAGGCACATCGAGCTGACCAGGAAATGGCTGCGTGCCAGGCCCGTGAGGGCGGTGGTTGCGCTGATCGCCAGCAGCAGGATGCCGAGCCGTGCCACCTGGCGGCTGCCGAAGCGGTCCACCAGAGGGCCGGCGGCGAACGCCGGGAGGAACATGCCCAGGACGTGCCAGCGGATCACTTCCGAGCCTTCTTCGATCGACAGCCCGCACAGGCTCATGGCCAGGGGCGTGGCGTTCATCACCAGGATCATCAAGCCGTGCCCGATGGCGGTGGTGGCGATGGCTGCGCGCACCAAGGGGCGGGCCAGCAGTGCGCGTGTCGAGGCCCAGCCGGTTCGTGGGGCAGGGGGTGCATCGCCTTCACGCAGGCGATGAAGCAGCAGCAGGGCGAGCGCGGCCAGTGCCGCGATGGCGAGGTAGGCGCCGACGAAGGGTGTCGGCAGGGCGTTGCGCGACCACAGCGCCAGGCTGGGTGCCAGCAGGGCGGCGCAGATGCCGCCGCCGATCACGTAGGCGGTGGCACGGCTCTTCTGCTCCGGCAGGACCGCTTCCTGAGCGGCGAAGCGGTAGTACATCGCCGAGGCCTGGTAGGCACCGATGGGCAGGGCGCCCAGGCACAGCAGGCTGAAGTCGCCGAGCCAGACCCCCAGGGCGCTGACCAGGCCGCCGAGGATGCCCCCGGCCGCTCCAAGCATCAGGCCCGGGCGGCGGCCGTGGCGTTGCATGAACACCGACAGCGGCTGCACGGCGAGCAAGTTGCCCAGCACCAGCAGTGCCAGCGGCAGGGTGGCGAGGGCGTTGGCCGGCGCGAGTTGGAGGCCGATCAGCGCGGTGAGGGTGATGCCGATCAGCGAGCAGCTCCAGTACAGCGCTTGGCAGGCGAACAGCAGGCGGATTCCGGGGTTGCTCAGCAGAAGGGGCATGCGATGGCCTACCAGTATTTGGGGTAGCGGGCCTCGCGGCTCACGTTGTTGTAGAGCAGGGCGACGAGGACCAGAAGCAGCGCGCCGCTGAGAGTGGGGTAGAGCAGAAAGTCCCAGCCGGGTTGAAGCAGGAAGATGATCACCGGGTTGGAGCCGGCCGGTGGGTGCACGGTGCGGGTCACCATCATCAGGGCGATGGCACTGCCGACGGCCAGGGCAATGGCCCACCAGTGGGGCCCGCAGAGGGCCAGGAATCCCAGGCCTACCAGGCTGCTGAGGACGTGGCCGAGCACCACGTTGCGTGGCTGCGAGAAGGGGACGTCGGGGAAGCCGAAGACCAGTACGCAGGAGGCGCCGAAGGAGCCCAGCAGCAGGCTGAGGGTGAGGGCGTCGCCCAGGCCGGCGATGCCGGCAATGGCCAGCACGCCGCCGAGCCAGGCGAGGATCACCTGGCGCGAGGCGGGGCGAGGGGGCAGGGCGGCGGCGTCGCCCCGGAGTTTCTTGGCGAATTCGAGCATGGTGACTCCAGCTTAGGCGCGCTTCAGGCAGCCATCGGGGTGGTGGATGCGTTGGGTGGACGGTGGATTGGCCGCCAGCTTCGCGTTGGGCCGTATGGGGCGGTTCACCAGCGTGCCGGCGCAGTTGGGGCAGCGCCCGTCCAGGTGGCCTTCGGCGCAGTCACGGCAGAAGGTGCATTCGAAGGAGCAGATCATGGCGTCGGTGGCGGCTGGCGGCTGGCGGCTGGCGGCAGGTCCTTGTCGTTGGGGCGCAGTTCGAGCATCGCGGTTCTCCGGGTCAGGAGCGGCCGAAGCGCTCGGCGTATTCCTGGGGGCTGATGGACAGGTGTTTGTGGAAGGTGCGGCGCAGGTTCTCGGGGTGACCGAAGCCGGTGAGGCGGGAGACGGTCGAGATGGATGCCTGGGCGTCCTGCAGCAGGGTGCGTGCAGCCTCCAGGCGCACACGCTCGACGTACTGGCCGGGCCCCATGCCCAGCTCCTGGCTGAAGAGTCGGGAGAGGGTGCGTGGCGACAGGTTCGCCTGGCTGGCGAGGGTGTCGAGGCTGAGGTCCTCGCCGAGGTGGAGGGGGATCCATTCCAGCAGGGCGGCGAGGCGTGATGTGCGGTGCGGGTCCGGTGCCAGCAGCGGGCTGAACTGCGCCTGGCCGCCGGGGCGCCGCAGGAAGAGCACCAGGCGCCGGGCGACTGCCAGTGCGATGGAGCGGCCGAGGTCGGCTTCCACCAGGGCGAGGGCCAGGTCGATGCCGGCGGTGACCCCGGCCGAGGTGAAAACATGGGGATCGCCGTCGCGGCCGCTGGCGTCGAAGGTGTGCAGGCGGTCGCCCTGCACGTCCACGGCTGTATGGCAGCGCAGTGTGTCGACGTCGGACCAGTGGGTGGTGGCGGCCCGGCCGTCCAGCAGGCCGGCGGCCGCAAGAATGAGTGCACCGGAGCAGATCGAGCCGAGGCGGCGGACCTTGGGTTCGGCATCACGCAGCCAGTCAAGGAGGGGCGTGTGGCTGCGCAGCGGCTCAACGCCGAAACCGCCCGGGATGAGCAAGGTGTCGAGGGTTTCCGCCGGGCAGTTGCTGCAGGCCTGCTCCGCCAGCAGGGCAAATCCGGCTGAGGTGCGCACCGGCCCAGCCTCCAGGCCGAGCAGGAGGATGCGGTAGAGCGCGGGCAGGCCCTGGCGCTCTCGCTCGACATTGGCGGACGCGAACACCTGCAGAGGGCCGGTCACGTCGAGGCTCATCACATCGGGGAAAGCCAGGCAGGCGATGGTCAGTGGGGTGTCCATGGCGTTCGCTTCAGAGGGGGACGCCATCAGTGTGGAGGTCGGAGGTCTTGGCGACAACGACAACAAGCCCACGGATCTTGCCAATCCGCTGCTTGGGAAAGAGGGGGGGAGGTAGAGGGGGAATCAGGTCAGCGGCGAGCCGTGTGGGCGGCTCGCCGGCGCAGTGGGCACGGCGCGGAAGAGGGTTACTCCGGCATATTCCACGGGTCGAGGCGGTAGCCCTGGCGCGACAGCTCCTCGCGGGACTGCTTGAGGACGCTGGCCAGTTGGGCCGGGTCGGTGTAGGTGCTGGTGCTGAGCTTCGAGCGGCCCAGCAGGCGGGTGCTGGTGCGGTCGATCACGCTGATGCTGAGTTCGCCATTGCCATCCTGGGGTGCCCAGGCGACGCACTGGAAGGGTTGAAAGGCGCGGCCGGCGATGATCAAGGCTTCGTTGACGCGGAGCGGAGCGTTCATTGGGGGATTCTCTCCATATTGTGCCCAAGGGTTGACTTGCCCGCTGCCAGTGTGGCTGGGCGCTGTCGTGGATATGGATGGCTGATTCCCCGCTATAAGTCACAGCCAGTCGCGCTTTGGAAAGAATTTGTCGCCAGGATGAATGGTGCGCTGTGCGCGCGTCGCATTTCTGTCATCTGGCAGAGGGGGAGGGATTGGAAAGCATGGGTTTCCGGCGGGCACGGGGCGCTATGATGCGGGCCTTGTCCCGGTTGCTTTCAAGGTGGGTTCCTTGCTCCGTTCCCGATTCGTTGTCTGTTCCCGCCAGGTCGTGATGGCCTGTTTCGTCCCCGTCCTGCTGGCAGCCTGTGCGGGACATGATCCCGCCGATGATCCACGCGTTCGAGCGCTGCCGATGGTGGTGGAGCTGAGCAGCGTGCCGTTCTTCCCCCAGCAGACCTTCCAGAGTGCGCCGGCTTCCCTGGCTGCGCTGTTTGGTTTTCAGGGAGAAACGGTGACGCCAGGGATGGTGGAGAAGGCGTTGCAGTTGCCTGAAGCCGAGGCGTCGCTTGCCCAGAGGATTCCTGTCGTCGCCCACCAGCATGGTCTGTTGGTGTACCCGCTCGATAAGCGTCTGGAGGACCTGCTGGTCCAGGTGGCGGCCGGCAATCCGGTGCTGGTGCATGTGCGCCAGGGCTATGGTTGGCTGCCGTCGTGGCGTTATGCGGTGCTGGTCGGGTTCGACCGGGAGCGTGAGGTGGTGCTGTTGCGGTTGGCCGGTGATCGTCGGGCCCAGGTCGGGTTTGCCGAGTTCGCGGCAGACTGGGCGGCGGCTGGGCAGTGGGCCGTGCTGCTGCAGGCGCCCAACGTGCTGCCGGTGGCTGCCGACGTGGCTCGCTGGCGGGAGGCGGCGGATGCGCTGGAGGCTGCGGGTCAGGTGGATGCGGCGGACATGGCGAGGAAACAGGTGCGCTGAATATGCATCGTCCCAATGAAAACGGCGCCCTGTGGCGCCGTTTTCATTCAAGGATGGAGCATCAGAAGCCCAGCTTGTCGCGCAGGCTGTAGTACCAGGCGCCGAGGGCGCTGAACGGTACCTGGAACAGGTGGCCGCCGGGGAACGGGTAGTGCGGCAGGCTGGCGAAGGCGTCGAAACGCTCGGCCTGGCCGCGCAGCGCCTCGGCCAGCACCTTGCCGGCGAGGTGGGTGTAGGTGACGCCGTGGCCACTGCAGCCCTGGGAGTAGTAGATGTTGTCGCCAAGACGACCCACCTGGGGCAGGCGGGACAGGGTCAGCAGGAAGTTGCCGGTCCAGGCGAAGTCGATCTTCACGTTCTTCAGTTGCGGGAAGGTCTTGAGCATCTTCGGGCGGATGATGGCTTCGATGTTCGACGGATCGCGCGCACCGTAGACCACGCCACCGCCGTAGATCAGGCGGTTGTCGCCAGAGAGGCGGAAGTAGTCCAGCAGGTAGTTGCAGTCTTCCACACAGTAATCCTGGGGTAGCAGGCTGCGGGCCATTTCGTCCGAAAGCGGCTCGGTGGTGATCACCTGGGTGCCGCACGGCATCGATTTGGCCATCAGTTCCGGCAACAGGTTGCCCAGGTAGGCGTTGCCGGCGACGACGACGAACTTGGCCTTTACCGACCCCTTGGGGGTATAGACCACCGGGTTGTCGCCACGCTCGACGCGGATCGCGGGGCTTTGCTCGTGGATCACGCCGCCCAGGGACTCCACCGCCGCCGCCTCGCCGAGGGCCAGGTTCAGCGGGTGGATGTGGCCGCCGCTCATGTCGAGCATGCCGCCAATATAGTTCTCACTCGCCACCACTTCGCGGATGCGCTTGGCGTCCAGCAGTTCCAGCTGGGTGTGGCCGTAGCGCTCCCAGAGCTTCTTCTGGGATTCCAGGTGGCCCATCTGCTTGGCGGTAAAGGCGGCGAACACGCCACCGTCCTTCAGGTCACATTTGATGTCGTACTTGGCGATGCGCTCGCGAATGATGCGTCCGCCTTCAAACGCCATCTGGCCAAGCAGTTGGGCCTGCTTGGGGCCGACGGTGCGTTCGATGACATCGATGTCACGGCTGTAGCTGTTGACGATCTGGCCGCCGTTGCGTCCCGATGCGCCGAAGCCGACCTTGGCCGCTTCCACGACGGTGACCTTGAAGCCGTTCTCCAGCAGGAAGAGGGCGGTGGAAAGGCCGGTATAGCCCGCGCCGATGATGCAGACGTCTGTCTGCGTCTCGCCTTCCAGTTCCGGACGGGCTGGAACCGGGTTGGCGGAGGCGGCGTAATAGGATTGAGGGTAGGGAGTGTGCGTCATCTTGAATCTCTGTTTTTTATTTTTTACGGATGGCGGGATGCTACCCGAGTTGAAAATGGCCGGCTAGCCTCCGTGCAAGATAATTGACGAGGGGCTGAACAGTAAAAGCTCCACTTTTTCAGTCAGTTAGCTAAAAAAGTTGTTGACACCAAAATTTAACCCCGTAGAATGCGCACCCATCGAAGGCACATAGCTCAGTTGGTTAGAGCACCACCTTGACATGGTGGGGGTCGTTGGTTCGAGTCCAATTGTGCCTACCAAATACAGCCGAGAGGCTTAGCAAAAAGGGCGATCCGAAAGGATCGCCCTTTTTGTCTTTGGCTTTGTGGTCACGCTTCAGGCTGCCGCGATATGGCTGATCAGCATGCCGTGGGCAATCGTATAAAGATTGCCGTTCGCCTTGAGGGTAAGTGGCTCTCGGCTGAGGATTCGGCCACCGCTCTGGATCAGTTCGTCAATATGCGCACGCAGTGCGAGGTATCTCCGTTGCTCTTTCATTGTGCGCCCTCCCGAGAGTGGCGGATGACTTGATTGAGCATATGGTGGGCGTGTGGCCTGTCAGGTCGTGGTGCGGGATTTGTGTGATCTGTGTCTCGTTCTGGTGTGAGTTGCGGATGGGCGGCGGGTCTGCATGAGGTGCCGCTGGGTAAATGCTCTGTGAGGACCAATTCCTGCTTGTCACTGTGCTGTGTTTCTGGAAGCATTCGCGTTCCCCGAAACACCTCCAGTGACCCTGGTTCGGTCAGGTTGGCCTGAAAGGGCTCTGCCATCGTGTGGCAGGCATACCGCCGGATCATTTACTGGCTCATCCCAACCCATGTGGCCTTTGGTAGAGGTCACCACTAGGAGAGGAGGCGCCATGCCCATCATTACTCTTCCCGACGGCAGTCAGCGTTCGTTCGATAAACCCGTTTCCGTGCTCGAGGTGGCTCAGTCCATCGGTGCTGGTCTGGCCAAGGCCACGCTGGCGGGTCGGGTCAACGGCAAATTGGTCGATGCTTGTGACCTGATCGAAGCCGACGCCACCCTGCAAATCATCACGCCGAAGGACGAGGAGGGGGTGGAGATCATCCGTCACTCCTGTGCTCACCTGGTCGGGCATGCGGTTAAGCAGCTCTATCCCAGTGCCAAGATGGTCATTGGGCCGGTGATTGACGAGGGCTTCTATTACGACATCGCGTTCGAGCGTCCCTTCACGCCGGACGACATGGCGGCCATCGAGAAGCGCATGGCCGAGCTGATCGACAAGGATTACGACGTCATCAAGAAGTTGACGCCGCGTGCGGAGGTGATCGAGACCTTCAAGGCACGAGGCGAGGAGTACAAGCTGCGCCTGGTCGATGACATGCCAGACGAGAAGGCCATGGGCCTCTACTTCCATGAGGAGTACGTGGACATGTGCCGTGGCCCGCACGTGCCGAACACGCGTTTCCTCAAGGCCTTCAAACTCACCAAGATTTCGGGTGCCTACTGGCGCGGCGACTCCAAGAACGAGCAGCTGCAGCGTGTCTATGGCACTGCCTGGGCCGACAAGAAGCAGCTGGCTGCTTATGTCCAGCGCATCGAAGAGGCCGAGAAGCGGGATCACCGCCGTATCGGCAAGCAGCTGGATCTCTTCCATCTCCAGGAAGAAGCGCCGGGCATGGTGTTCTGGCACCCCAATGGCTGGACCGTCTATCAGGTGCTTGAGCAGTACATGCGTCAGGTTCAGCGTGAGCACGGCTATGTCGAGGTGCGGACGCCCCAGGTGGTCGATCGCATCCTGTGGGAGCGCTCCGGTCACTGGTCCAACTACGCCGAGAACATGTTCACCACGGCGTCCGAGAGTCGCGATTACGCCGTGAAGCCGATGAACTGCCCGTGCCACGTGCAGATCTTCAATCAGGGGCTGAAGTCCTACCGCGATCTCCCTCTGCGCCTGGCCGAGTTCGGCGCCTGCCACCGCAACGAGCCGTCGGGTGCGTTGCACGGCATCATGCGTGTGCGCGGCTTCACTCAGGACGATGCGCACATCTTCTGCACCGAAGAGCAGGTGAAGAAAGAGGCTGCGGACTTCATCAGGCTCACCTTGCAGGTCTATTCCGATTTCGGCTTCAGTGATATTTCCATGAAGCTCTCGACTCGCCCGGCCAAGCGCGTGGGGTCCGAGGAGTTGTGGGATCGGGCTGAGGGGGCTCTGGCTGACGCGCTGAACGAGTCGGGCCTGGCTTGGGAGTACCAGCCGGGCGAGGGGGCCTTCTACGGTCCGAAGATCGAGTTCACCCTCAAGGACTGCCTGGGTCGTAACTGGCAGTGCGGTACCCTGCAGTATGATCCGAACCTGCCCGAGCGCCTGGATGCCAGCTATATCGCCGAAGATAACAACCGCAAACGCCCGGTCATGCTGCATCGCGCGATCCTGGGGTCCTTCGAGCGCTTCATCGGCATGCTCATCGAACACTATGCAGGGTCGTTCCCGGCCTGGCTGGCGCCGACTCAGGCGGTGATCATGAATATCACCGACAAACAGGCGGATTTTGCCCTTGAGGTCGAAAAGACTCTCAACCAAAGCGGGTTCCGTGCCAAGTCCGACTTGAGAAACGAAAAAATCGGCTTTAAAATCCGCGAGCATACTTTGCTCAAGGTTCCCTACCTCCTGGTTATCGGAGATAGGGAAGTTGAGACACGATCCGTTGCTGTGCGCACCCGTGAAGGCGTCGATCTGGGCTCCATGCCCCTCGAGCAATTCGTCACCACGCTCGCGCAGACGGTTTCCCGGCGTGGTCGCCAAGAATCGGAGTAATCACTATTAAGCGTGAAATGAGACAAGATAAACGAGCTGCACCCAAGGCCCCGATCAACGAGAACATCACGGCTCGAGAGGTGCGACTTATTGGTGCAGACGGCCAGCAAATTGGCGTCGTCTCGATCGATGAAGCGCTTCGCGCTGCTGATGAAGCAAAGCTGGACCTCGTAGAGATCTCGGCAGATGCGGTACCGCCTGTCTGCCGGATCATGGACTACGGCAAGCACCTCTTCGAGAAGAAGAAGCAGGCCGCTGCAGCCAAGAAGAATCAGCACCAGCAACAGATCAAAGAGATCAAGTTTCGTCCAGGGACGGAAGAAGGGGATTACCAGGTAAAACTACGCAACCTGGTACGTTTCCTTAATGATGGGGACAAGGCCAAGGTATCGCTTCGATTCCGCGGCCGTGAGATGGCTCACCAGGAGCTGGGTATGGAACTGCTGAAGCGGGTCGAAACCGACCTCGCTGAAATCGGAACCGTCGAACAGCATCCCAAGCTGGAAGGACGCCAGCTGATGATGGTCATCGCTCCCAAAAAGAAAAAGTAACCACCAGGGCACTGGCAGGCCTTGCGGTTATGCGTAATCACTCAATGCGGAGTATCCGAACATGCCAAAGATGAAAACCAAGAGCGGTGCAGCCAAGCGTTTCCTCAAGACCGCTTCCGGCTACAAGCACAAGCACGCTTTCAAGAGCCACATCCTGACCAAGATGTCCACCAAGCGTAAGCGTCAACTTCGCGGTAGCGAACTGATGCATCCGTCGGACAAAGCAAAAGTCGAGCGCATGCTGCGCGTTCGTTAATCGGTCAAGACTAGAGGAATACACTCATGGCTCGTGTTAAGCGTGGCGTTATCGCTCGTGCTCGTCACAAAAAAATTCTGAAACTCGCCAAAGGCTACTACGGTGCTCGCTCTCGCGTGTTCCGCGTTGCCAAGCAAGCGGTAATCAAGGCAGGCCAGTACGCCTACCGTGACCGCCGTCAGCGCAAGCGTCAGTTCCGCGCTCTGTGGATCGCTCGTATCAACGCTGGTGCTCGTCAGAACGGTCTGTCCTACAGCCGTCTGATCGCTGGCCTGAAAAAAGCGGCCATCGAGATCGACCGCAAGGTTCTGGCCGATCTGGCAGTGAACGAAAAAGCGGCGTTTGCTGCGATTGTCGAGAAAGCTAAGGCCGTTCTGGCTTAAGTCCCCGACAATCACCGGGCCATCCCGGTGCTGAACGTCACCAATAGGGGAAGGGCCTTGGCTCTTCCCCTATTTCGTATCTGGAGTCAGTAAATGGAAAATCTGGATGCGCTGGTCTCTCAAGCGCTTGAGGCCGTGCAACAAACCGAAGACGTGAATGCTCTCGAACAGATTCGCGTTCAGTACCTCGGCAAGAAAGGCGAGCTGACCCAGGTGATGAAGACCCTGGGTGACCTGCCTGCAGACGAGCGGCCCAAGGTCGGTGCGCTGATCAATGCCGCCAAAGAGCGCGTCCAGGACGCCCTCAATGCCCGCAAGGACTCGCTTGAGCAAGCTGTATTGGCAGCCAAGCTCGCGGCCGAGCGGATCGATGTCACCCTTCCGGGGCGCGGCCAGGTATCTGGCGGCCTGCATCCGGTTACCCGTACTCTCGAGCGCGTCGAGCAATTCTTCACCCGCATCGGCTACGGCATTGCCGAAGGCCCGGAGGTCGAAGACGACTATCACAACTTCGAAGCGCTCAACATTCCCGGCCACCATCCTGCCCGGGCGATGCACGACACCTTCTATTTCAACGCCAATATGTTGCTGCGCACCCACAC
Source organism: Pseudomonas sp. ENNP23 (assembly GCF_001728945.1). Classification (NCBI taxonomy): domain Bacteria; kingdom Pseudomonadati; phylum Pseudomonadota; class Gammaproteobacteria; order Pseudomonadales; family Pseudomonadaceae; genus Pseudomonas; species Pseudomonas sp. ENNP23. Next base: position 22,120 of record NZ_LYSP01000033.1, on the reverse strand, counting down.
CTCCCCGGTCCAGGTGCGCACCATGGAGTCCCAGCAGCCGCCGATCCGCATCGTCTGCCCCGGCCGCGTATACCGCTGTGACTCGGATATCACGCATTCGCCGATGTTCCACCAGGTCGAAGGCCTGCTGGTCGATGAAGGCATCAGCTTCGCTGACTTGAAAGGCACCATCGAGGAGTTCCTCCGTGTCTTCTTCGAGAAGGACCTGGGCGTGCGTTTCCGCCCCTCGTTCTTCCCCTTCACCGAGCCGTCCGCTGAAGTCGACATGCAGTGCGTCATGTGTTCCGGCAAGGGCTGCCGCGTCTGCAAGCAGACCGGCTGGCTGGAAGTGATGGGTTGCGGCATGGTCCACCCCAATGTTCTGCGCATGTCTGGAATCGATCCCGAGAAATATCAGGGTTTTGCCTTCGGCATGGGCGTCGAGCGTTTGGCCATGCTGCGTTATGGCGTCAACGATTTGCGCCTGTTCTTCGACAACGACCTGCGCTTCCTCGCGCAATTCCGCTAGGTCGTAGTCCACGTAACGAATTCCTCAGGAGAGCAGGATGAAATTCAGTGAACAGTGGCTGCGGAGCTGGGTAAGCCCGCAGGTATCCCGCGACGAGCTGGTGGCTCGTCTGTCGATGGCCGGCCTGGAAGTGGACAGCGTCACACCTGTTGCCGGTGCGTTCAGTGGCGTTGTGGTGGGCGAGGTGCTCAGCACCGAGCAACATCCTGATGCCGACAAGCTGCGTGTATGCCAGGTCAGCAATGGCAGCGAGACCTTCCAGGTGGTGTGCGGTGCGCCCAACGTGCGTCCCGGCCTGAAGATCCCCTTCGCCATGATCGGTGCCGAGCTTCCAGGTGACTTCAAGATCAAGAAAGCCAAGCTTCGCGGCGTCGAATCCTTCGGCATGCTCTGCTCTGCCAGTGAGCTGCAGATCAGCGACGAGAACGCCGGCCTGATGGAACTGGCTGCCGATGCGCCGGTTGGGCAAGACATCCGGGTCTACCTCGGTCTGGATGATGTCGTCATCGAACTGGGCCTCACGCCTAACCGTGGCGATTGCCTCAACATGTCGGGTCTGGCCCGTGAAGTGGGCGCGCTGTACGCGGCACCTGTCACTCCTGTCGCGGTCAGCCCGGTCGCACCGACTCACGACGAAGTTCGCCCGGTGGACGTGCTGGCACCGAAGGCTTGCCCTCGCTATCTCGGTCGGGTGGTGCGCAATGTCGACCTCTCCAAGCCCACTCCGTTGTGGATGATAGAGCGCCTTCGCCGGGCGGACGTGCGCAGCATTGATGCAGCCGTCGATATCACCAACTACGTGATGCTCGAGCTCGGTCAGCCGATGCACGCGTTCGATCTTGCCGAAATCAATGGCGGCATCCGCGTGCGCATGGCGGAGGAGGGAGAGAAGCTCGTCCTGCTCGATGGCCAGGAGGTCAGCCTGCGTGGTGACACCCTCGTCATCGCCGACCACAGCCGTGCCCTGGCTATCGCAGGGGTAATGGGGGGCGAGCACAGCGGCGTCAGCGACAAGACCCGCGACCTGTTCCTCGAGGCTGCTTTCTTCGACACCATCGCCGTTGCTGGCAAGGCCCGCTCCTATGGCCTGCACACCGACTCCTCGCATCGCTTCGAGCGTGGTGTGGACTGGCAGCTTGCCCGCCAGGCCATGGAGCGCGCCACAGCACTGCTGCTGGAGATTGTGGGTGGCGAAGCTGGCCCGATCATCGAGGCTGTAAGTCAGGCAGATCTCCCGAGCGTTGCCCCTGTCATCCTGCGCGCCGAGCGTATTGCCCAGATGCTGGGCATGGAGATGGATGCCGCCGAGGTCGAGCGCTTGCTTACCGCACTGGGTCTGGGCGTCACCTCCGTTGCGCCGGGTCAGTGGAAGGTCGCGGTGCCCAGTCACCGCTTCGACATCAGCCTGGAAGTGGACCTGATCGAAGAGCTTGGTCGCCTCTATGGCTACAACCGCCTGCCGGTTCGCTACCCGCAAGCGCGCCTCGCGCCTCGCGCTCGTGCCGAATCTGCAATCGAGCTGCCGGCCTTGCGTCGCCTGCTGGTTGCCCGTGGCTACCAGGAAGCGATCACCTACAGCTTCATCGATCCCAAATTGTTCGAGCTGTTCAATCCTGGTGCCAAGCCGCTCATGCTGGCCAACCCCATCTCCAATGACATGGCTGCCATGCGCTCGTCGCTGTGGCCAGGTTTGGTCAAGGCGCTGCAGCATAACCTCAACCGTCAGCAGAGCCGTGTTCGCCTGTTTGAAAGTGGCCTTCGCTTCGTCGGCCAGCTCGAAGGGCTGAAGCAGGAAGCGATGATTGCCGGTGTCGTCTGTGGCAAACGCCTGCCGGAAGCCTGGGCCCATGGCCGTGAAGGTGTGGATTTCTATGACGTCAAGGCCGACGTCGAGGCGCTGCTGGGGGCGGCGGGCGCGTTGGGCGCATTCAGCTTCGTGCCGGGCGAGCACCCGGCGCTGCATCCGGGGCAAACCGCTCGCATCGAACGAGATGGCAAGCTGGTTGGCTACCTCGGCGCCATTCACCCCGAACTGGCCAAGAGCCTTGATCTTGACCAGCCCGTCTACCTCTTCGAACTCGTGCTGGCTGAGGTCATGAGTGGACGCCTGCCGACGTTCAGCGAGCTGTCGCGCTTCCCCGAAGTGCGTCGTGATCTGGCCGTTCTGGTTGATCGTGAAGTTGCCGCTGAAGCCGTCCTCAATACGATTCGCGAAGCCGCTGGGGAGTGGTTGACGGACCTCAGGCTATTTGACGTCTATCACGGTAAAGGTATTGATCCGCTTAGAAAAAGCCTGGCCGTCGGCTTGACCTGGCAACATCCATCGCGCACTCTTAACGACGATGAGGTGAACACCACAACCCAGAACATCGTCACCTCGCTGGAAGGTAGGTTCAACGCCACGTTAAGGAAGTAGCGTATGGGGGCTCTGACGAAAGCTGAGATGGCTGAACGTCTGTATGAAGAGCTTGGCCTGAACAAACGGGAAGCCAAGGAACTGGTCGAACTGTTTTTCGAGGAAATCCGTCAGGCGCTGGAGCAGAACGAACAGGTGAAGTTGTCCGGTTTCGGCAACTTTGACCTGCGCGACAAACGCCAGCGCCCCGGACGCAATCCGAAGACAGGCGAGGAAATTCCGATCACGGCACGCCGTGTCGTGACGTTCCGTCCGGGCCAAAAACTGAAAGCCAGAGTTGAAGCTTATGCTGGAACCAAGTCATAACGACGAACTGCCACCTATTCCTGGCAAGCGTTATTTCACCATTGGCGAGGTCAGCGAGCTCTGTGCAGTCAAGCCCCATGTGCTGCGTTACTGGGAGCAGGAATTCCCCCAGCTCAACCCAGTCAAGCGGCGGGGTAACCGCCGCTACTACCAGCGCCAGGATGTGCTGATGATTCGGCAGATTCGGGCGCTGTTGTACGATCAGGGCTTTACCATCGGCGGAGCGCGTCAGCGTCTCTCCGGTGACGAAGCCAAGGATGACACTACCCAGTACAAGCAGCTGATACGGCAGATGATTGCCGAGCTTGAAGACGTCCTCGTCGTACTGCGCAAGTGAAAAAAATCCAAAAAAAACCTTCCACAATTCAAAAGCTTAAAGTATAGTTCGCGTCGTTCCGGTAACGGAGCTAGCAACAAATGTCGGGGCGTAGCGCAGCCTGGTAGCGCACTTGCATGGGGTGCAAGGGGTCGAGTGTTCGAATCACTCCGTCCCGACCATATTTAGAGAAAGGCCCAAGTCGAAAGACTTGGGCCTTTTTCGTTTGTTTGGTCTGTTGTACCAAGGGAGCTTTGCATTACAGGTAGCGCTGCAGAACTCTTCGCGCTAGTGAAGTCCGCTGCTAACGATAAGTAAGCCCATGTGTGGTAGATCAAGTACAGGGGCCGGTTAATACGGCCGGCCACGACGACTCCTGTGTCTTCGCTGTGGATGGATCTATATGGCCTTCTGTAGATAAGCCCAAGCCCAGCTGCATCGGCTTGATCGAATATCACCCCCACTAATTATTACAAACCCGCTGCACGGCTGCTTTCGCAGCCCGGAGATCGAACAGCTCCGGATCGAACGAGCCACCCGCCCACTCCAGTGCCTCCCGACCAGCAGGGCTGGTGGGGGAGTGGATGCTCTGCAAGAACGCCATGTACCCATGTGGCCCGCCTACGTCCTCCGGCGGACATGCGCCGGCTCCGTCCAGCAGCTCGCACCAGGCCCCCGTATCCTTGCACGGCCGGACAGATTCCACTGCGATCACATGCAGCCATTCATCCCCGAAGTCGTAGATGTACTGCATCCGGTCCCCTGGTTTAAGCGCACGCCGCACCTTCACTCGGCGATCGTCCGCTGTTCCGGCTTCCGGCAGTCCTATGTCTGGGTCAGGTGGCAGGTAGTGGTCGATGCCATTGGCGAACTCATGCAGATGGCGGCTCTCCCAGCCGAATGCTGCCTGGATGAAGTGGTGCAGCCGTCGCAGCGAACAATCCCCCGTTACCGCCAGCCGCCGCCAGACGGGTGGAAGCACCATCAGGGGAGCCAACTGAACATGCAGCACATACATCGATGGAGTCGCTGCCATTCATTCTTCCTGTTGCCCTGGCTTTGAGCAGGAGCTGTCCGTACGTGTTCCGAGGCTCGTCAGGGAGCCGCTCTTGATTGCAGACTAGGGAATGTCGACCAGGCTACGGGCTTAAGCAAGGTTTTCTGGGAAGCAAGGCCTGCACATTCGGATGCGAGGCGAGGGGGATTGATACCGGGCGATGGGGTGACGCGTTGCTACGGCTGTCGGCGGCGTCCTTCGTGTGGGAACGGGTCCTGTTGGGCAACCTGGGGGTGTTCGCTTTGAGCTGGGTGCTTGTGCTTGAGGAGCGTATGCGGCTGTTTGATGGCTGTTGTTGGGCTGAAGCCCACCCCATGTGCCGTATAGCTCGTCGGACCTCCGGCGGGTCTACTTTCCCTGTTCGCTCGCTCTTGACCTCAACTTAACTTGAGGTTTTATCGTCCTGCCTGTTCTTGCCTGCCACCCAGAGTGCGGCAAGCGTCTTTTGCAACCTACAAGGACCCGGAATGGACACCCAGACTTCATTGATGATCTTTCAAACCACGTGCTTCCTTGGGGTTGCGCTGTGGTTGAGCATTGCCCTGATCAACAACCTGCACGGTTTCGCCTGCTCGGTGAAGGCGGTCGGGGCGACGCTGTCGATGGTGCCCTTGAGGCAGCCGCCGGTGGTCGACACCCCCTTGCTCAGTCGGGCGTTGGTTTCGCCGAAGCTGCATCGCCTAGCGCTGGGGGTGATTGTGGGGCTGCAGGGGGTAGCCGTTCTCGCCGTGTGGTTGGGGTGCTATCTCCTATTGCTCGGCGGTGGCCTGGAGGCCGCTCGACCCTGGTTGAACCTGGCGCTGAGCATGGCCTTGGCGTCGCTCTTCGCCATGCTGCTGGGTGGGCTTTGGTTCGCCTACTGGATACGCCAGGAGGGCCTGCAATTGACGCACCTGATGCTGGTGATCTGGGTATTGCTGAACTTCCTCGTGCTCAATCTGCGCTGGAGCTGACCTTATGAAGATGATGGTGATAGGCGCTAGCAGGGGCCTGGGTCGTGCATTGGTGGAGGGGCTGGGCAAGGCGGGGGACCGGATAGTGGGCGTGTCGCGCAGTCGGCCAGAGCGGCTGGCGGTCGCCGCGGGTGTCGACATCCAGTGGATCGAGGCTGATCTGGCCGAGCCGAAGGTTGCTGTAGTGCCTATTGAGGCTCAGGCACCGGCGGAGCTCGATGTGTTGATCTGCAACGTCGGCATCTGGGAGCCACAGGCCTTCAGCGAGGGGTACGACTTTCTAAGCGACAGCGATGAGACGCTCGCGAGGTTGGTGGAAGTGAACATCACCGCCACGCTGTTGTTGCTCAAGCGCCTGGTGCCAAGGTTGCTCGGCTCTGCCAGGCCACAGCTTATCCTCACCGGCTCCACCTCCGCCCTGCACCGCAGCGGGCGGCCCGAGGTAGCGTTCGGTGCCTCCAAGTTCGCGTTGAACGGGATGGCCGATGCGTTGCGCGAGGGCTTTCGCGACCAGCGGCTGGCGGTGACGGTGCTGCAGTTGGGTTACCTGAACACTGACGACCCACTGGTTGTGCCAATGGAAGAGGCGGCCGCGCGAGGGGAGGGGCAACTAGTGCCTGTGCACGATGTGGTCACCATGGTCAACGCGCTGCTGCGGCTGTCAGCGGCTTCCTTCGTGCGGGAACTGATCTTGCCGGCAATCGAGGACGGACGTTTTTGAGCTGAGTACTGGTGCTGGAGGGGCACGGGCGGATGTTCGATGGCTGCCGGTGGGCTGAAGCCCACCCTACCGGCCAGGTTGTCTTGCTCAGAGCGCTTACAGCCGCATGTTCACCAGGGCTTTGGTGTGCACCATCACGTCCCCGAGTGCCCTGGCCCTCGGCGTGTGCCTGGTGTTGTCTGCGATGCGCTTCAGTTACTCACTCCCTGCCAAAAGCAGACGACGCATGACGGTGCGGTTGGTCCAGGCGACGAGGTAGACACCGTCTCCAGCAAAAACTTTCATGCTGCAATCCACGATGACTGCATCGCCTTCGTTGAGGGTGCTTTCCACATGAGGCTCTTGTCGGCGCGGAGCCTCAGCATTTCAAGCACGAAGGCAGCCGTTCCGTCCTTTCCCTTGTTAGCGGAAGTGATCGATCTCACCCGCCCCGCTGACGAGCCGCAGCTGCGTGCTGGGCTACGTAGCTTATGGAAGTGGTGCCGCCGGATCAGCAGTTGGTGTTCCTGCACGAGCACGAGAGCCTGAGAGTCACCAGCCAGGTGCAACTGCTGGGGTTGTTCCTCAATGGGCTGATGGAGGGGTTGGCGACTCCCGGTATCCGGCCCTGCGGCCCCGACACCTATGCAGTGCCTACCGCGCCATGGCAGCACCGGGTTCTACAGCTCCGATTGTCCTCCCCATTCCCACTTTGCACGGGGCGGCGCCTTGCTGTGCGCCTTTGGTGGCCTTAGCGCGAAACGCGGTGTGGTCTGCCGAGGCAAGGCTTACAGCGGTGCCCGAAGCTGGCTACTGTCCAAGTCGTACCGCTGTGTGCGCGTGCGTTGTTAGTGTGTCCCTTGCCGTGCCCGGCTCACCTGATAGGAGATCTGCCCGAACAACCGAGCTCGCCGGTCTCCACCTTGTTCGAGGAGGGCCAGGCGCTGCGCACATTGATGCTGTGGCTGACCTTCTTCTGCGGCTTGTTCGTGTTCTACCTGCTGACCAACTGGCTTCCCACCATCCTGCGCTCCAGCGGCTACGGACCGAGCGAGTCGGCTCACGTGGCGTCGATGATTCCCATGGGCGGGGTGCTGGGCAGCATCGTCATGGCACTGCTGCTGGACCGGGTAGGACCACGCTGGGTGCTGCCGCTGCAGGCAGCGTTCTCGGCCGTGGCGCTGGGGCTGATCGGCACCCAACTGGGCAGCGCGACGCAATTGATGGCGATGGTGTTCATCGCCGGCTTCGGGCTCAGCGGGCTGCTGGCCAACCTGAGCATCGTCGCCGCCCCCCTGTACTCGGTCAGCGCGCGGGTGACGGGGGTGAGCTGGGCGCTGTCCGCCTGCCGGGCCGGGTCCATCGTCGGGTCGATGCTGGGGGCTTGGCTGTTCGTCTGGACGGGCAGCCTGCAGGGGTTCTTCCTGTGAATTGTCGTGCCGGTGCTGGTGGCCAGCCTGGCGCTCGGGGTGATGGGCTCGCGTCGCGCGGCGGCATTGGCAATGGTGCGACCTTGATGTGTTGCGCCTCGCCGCTCGGCACGGTGGCGATAGGGCCGGCGGGGTAGCGTCGCCAGAGGTGCAGGTCTGGTGTGGCATATGTGCAGCGGTTTGTATGCCACCCTGGATGGGCGGCATTGACGAGGGAGAACCATGGGTACGGGAATGCTCTACATCGATGGCCGCTGGCTGGCTCCGGCTGCCTGCCGCCGTTTCACCAGCGTGGACCCGGCCACGGAGGCACCGATCCAGACGCTGGTGATGGCTGGCCCGCGAGAAGTGGACCAGGCCGTATGTGCCGCACGGCGGGCCTTCGACAGCCGCTGGCGTTTCACCAGCGGGCGCGAGCGTGGCGCCCTGCTGGACGGCATTGCCGACGACCTGGCTGCCCGTGCCGAGGCCTTGGCCCTGCTGGAGGTGCAGGACCACGGCAAGCCCTACCCGGATGCCTTGCAGGACGTGGTCGATGCCACCGCCTGCTTCCGCTATTACGCGGGCCTGGCGCGGGCGCTGGATGAGCGCCAGGGCTTGGCGCTGGAGATCGACGACCCACGTTTCGAGTGCCGCGTGATGCACGAACCGGTAGGCGTCGTGGCGCTGTTCACCCCCTTCACCTTCCCGCTGTTGGCAGCGGCCTGGTGCGTGGCACCGGCGCTGGCGGCAGGGGCAACCTGCGTGATCAAGCCGTCCTCGCTGACGCCGCTCTCCACCCTGGAGCTGGCGCGTTCAGCCGATCTGGCCGGGCTGCCTTCCGGCGTGCTCAACGTACTGCTGGGTTACGGCGCGGAGTTGGGACCCGTACTGGTGCAGCACCCGGAAGTGGACAAGGTGACATTCGCGGGCAGCCTGGCCAACGGCGCCCAGGTGATGGCCAGTGCGGCGCCGGACATCAAGCCGGTGAGCCTGGAGCTGGGCGGCAAGTCCTCGCTCATCGTGTTCGACGACGCCGACATCGAGACGGCCGTGGAGTGGGCCCTGTACGGCGCGTTCTGGAACCAGGGGCAGACCAGCAGCGCACTGTCGCGGCTGCTGGTGCAGGAGGCGCTGTTCGAGCCGCTGCTGGAATGCCTGGTGGCCCGCACCCAGGCCCTGCGTGTGGGGCCGGGGATGGAGCCGGGCGTGCAGATCGGGCCCTTGGCCGGGCTTCGTCATCTGCACCGGATGATCAGCCTCATTGCCCAGGGCCAGCAGGACGCTCGCCTGCTCTACGGCGGCCTGCGCCCCTCGCTCCTGGGGCGTGGCTATTTCATCCAGCCGGCGGTGTTCGCCGAGCCGGATGTGGCCAGCCCGCTGTGGCGGCACGAATGCCTGGGGCCGGTGTTGAGTGTGAAGCGCTTCCGCAACGAGGAGGAGGCACTGGCCCTGGCCAACGACACCATCTACGGGCTGGCGGCGGCGGTCGTCACGGGTGACCCCGCTCGCGCGGACTGGATGAGCCAGCGGCTGCGGGCCGGGGTGGTCTGGCTCAACTGCGCCCATGCCGGCTTCATCCAGGCGCCCTGGGGCGGTAACCGGCTCAGTGGCAATGGTCGCCAGCGCGGCCCCTGGGGCCTGCAGAACTACCTGGCACCCAAGCAGGTGACCCGTTTCGTGGGGGCGCAGCCCTGGAGGTGGCGCCAGTCCTAGGCCGGTCGGGAGCCGGCACGCCCTGCGTGCACGGAGTCGTCAATGGCGGCCCGGGTGTGTAGCGATCACAACAACAAGAGAGGCGACGCAAATGGAGCACTCCACCCTGCGCCGTGGCCTGACCGCCCGGCACATTCGTTTCATGGCACTGGGTTCGGCCATCGGTACCGGCCTGTTCTACGGCTCGGCCGCCGCTATCCAGCGCGCCGGTCCATCGGTGCTGCTGGCCTACCTCATCGCCGGGGCGGCCATCTATCTGATGATGCGCGCCCTGGGCGAGATGGCAGTGCGCACCCCGGTGGCCGGCTCCTTCGGCCACTACGCCAGCCGGTACCTGGGGCGTTACTGGGGCTTTCTCACCGGGTGGACCTATGCTTTCTCGATGCTGATGGTGTGCCTGGCGGACGTGACCGCCTTCGGGATCTACATGGGCCTGTGGTTCCCGGATACGCCGCGCTGGATCTGGGTGCTTGGCATCGTCTTCGTCATCGCCGGCCTCAACCTCTGCCGCGTGCGGTTTTTCGGCGAACTGGAGTTCTGGCTGTCGTTGCTCAAGGTGGTGGCCATCGTCGCCATGATCCTCGCCGGTGTTGGTGTGTTGGCGACCGGCTACCGCCTGGGCGGCGATGGTGAGGTAATGGGCTTGGCCAACCTCTGGAACCATGGTGGTTTCTTCCCCAATGGGCTCAGTGGCATGGTGGCTTCCTTCACCATCGTCATCTTCGCCTTCGGCGGCATCGAGGTGATCGGTATCACCGCCGGCGAAGCCAGGGACCCGCAGCGGATGATTCCCAAGGCCATCAACTCAGTGCCTCTGCGCATCCTGCTGTTCTACGTGCTCACCTTGCTCATCCTCATGGTCATCTGGCCCTGGTCGCGAATTGGCACCCAGGGCAGCCCCTTCGTGCAGATATTCAGCGGGCTGGGCATCAACTCGGCTGCCAGCCTGCTCAACCTGGTTGTGATCTCGGCCGCCATCTCCGCCATCAACAGCGACATCTTCTGCACCGGCCGCATGCTCTACGGCATGGCGGGCAATGGCCAGGCACCGGCGGCCTTTGCACGGCTCTCGGCGGCCGGAGTGCCCTGGATGACGGTGCTGGTGATGACCCTGGCGCTGCTGCTGGGCGTGCTGCTCAACTACCTGCTGCCCCATGAGCTGTTCCTGCTGTTCGCCTCCCTGGTCACCTTTGCCGTGGTCTGGGTGTGGCTGATGATTCTCATGGCCCAAGTGGCCATGCGCCGCACACTGGATGCCGAAGAGGTGGTGGCGCTGCACTTCCCGGTGCCGTTCTGGCCCTGGGGCCAGTACCTGGCGATCGCCTTCATGCTGTTCATCTTCGCCGTGATGGCGAGCTTCCCCGACACCCGCACCGCCCTCGGCATCGGCGCCGCCTGGCTCGTGCTGCTCAGCCTCGCCTACGGTTTGTGGGTGCGGCCGGGCGAGGACGTACCGGGCGAGCCCGAGCCTTCCTGAACGGATCAATGCAAAGGAGAACGCCATGAGCCGACACGCCTACGAATTCGAACTGACTGCCGAACTGATCGAGGATTTCCAGCGCGACGGTGCGGTCTGCATCCGCCAGTTGTTCACCCCGGACGAGGTGGCGCTGCTGGAGCTGGGCATCGAGCACAACCTCGCCAACCCCAGCGCGCGGGCCAAGGTGGCCAGCCGGCCTGACGACCCCGGATGGTTCTTCGAGGACTTCTGCAACTGGCGGGAATTCGATGCCTACTGCCAGTTCATCTTCGAGAGCCGCGTGGGCTCGGTCGTCGCGCAGTTGATGGGCAGCTCCACGGCCCGGCTCTATCACGACCACCTGCTGGTGAAGGAGCCCAACACCCGCCAGCCCACCCCCTGGCACCAGGACCAGCCCTACTACAACGTCGAAGGCCGGCAGAACTGCAGCATGTGGATGCCGGTGGACCCGGTGGCGCGGGCCTCCACCCTGGAGTTCATCGCCGGCTCCCACCTGGGCCCCTGGCTGATGCCGCGCACCTTCCTCGACAACCAGGCCCGCTGGTTCCCCGAGGGCAGCCTGGCGGACCTGCCGGACATCGAGGCCGATCGCAGCCGCTGGCCCATCATCGGCTGGGCCCTGGAACCGGGCGATGCGGTGTTCTTCCACATGCTCACCCTGCACGCCTCCGGCGGCGTCGACGGCCCGCATCGGCGCCGCGCCTTTTCCCTGCGTTTTCTCGGCGAAGACATGGTCCATGCCCCCCGACCCTGGAAAACCTCCCCGGAGTTCCCCGGCCTCGCCGACGAACTACCGCCCGGCGCGCCGATGGTGCACCGGTTGTTTCCGGTGGTGTGGCCGAGGGGGTGATAGGGGGACGCAGTTGGCTAGTGGGACTGGCCAGGCACGGCCTCAGGGTACTGACGGGGCGATGGCATTGCGGCGGTATTCACTGGGACTCATGCCGAAGTGCTGCTTGAAGACGCGGCAGAAGTAGGCCGCGTCGGAAAAGCCCCAGCGCATCGAAATGCTGGTGATGCTCTGGTGGGCTTGCCGTGGGTTGGCTAGGTCATCAGCACTCCGTGCGATGCGGGTGGCCTTGATCATCTCGCAGAGGCTGCTGCCGCCCTGTTCAAAGGTGCGATAGAGGCTGCGCTGGGAAACACCGAGTCGCTGGGCGATGAAGGCCGGGCAGAGCTCGGGGAGCTGGATGAACTCTTTGACCAGGGATTCGGCATGGAGTCGGAGTGTGGGTTCAGCCAGCAGCACGGCGCCCTTCGTATCCGTCGTATCGCCCTTCAGGCACGGGGTCAGAAGGGCGATGAGCGACTCCTGGATAGCAAGGCCTTCTTCCTGTCCGAACCCGTTGTGCTCTGGGGTGGCGAGCAGTTGTATCCATCTCAGTAGTGCCCGGCCTGTGGTGCTTTCGGTGTAGAGGCGGCCGGAGTAATGCCGTGTGTGTCGCAATGCTTGGGTGACCAACTGGCGATCCAGGGTTGTGGACAGGTGCTGGATGAGCCCAGCAGGTTCGATGCTGCAGTCACCGGCTGGGTCCATCAGCACCAGGCTGCCGGGCTGGAGCTCCAGCCGTTGGGCCTGGAGGTTCATGTGGCAGCCGCCGCGTTGCTGCAGCACGAGGAAGCAGTGCGGGTCGTCGGCCCAGTCCACTGACTGCCGCTGCTTGTGAATGGAGCCGGCGTCGGTGTGGATGTCATGAACGCCGATGCCCTGGGTAGCACGCCCGCGTATGTACCCGATGCCTCGGGCATACGGCCTACGCCAGGCCACCTGGAAGGGGCCGCAGGAATCCTGGAGCGCCTGCTCCCAGGCGCGGTCGGGTGAGTTTGTCATCGAGGCAAGCTCCTCGGGAGGGGCTGGAGGCTCAGGCTTCGTCCAGTAGCCGGGTGAGATTGGCGTAGCGCTCAGGGAATCGCCAGCGCAGGCGATAGGCCACGGCCAGCCCGGCCAGACCGACCAGCAGCATCCCACAGGGAATAGCGGCGTTGAGGGCTGGTGACGAACTGCCGGTAAGCATCTCCATGTGCTGGATGATCACCACCAGTCCGGTGAGCAGGCCGGCAATAGATGCCAATGGAGCGACAAGGCGCTGCCAGGGCGAGGTATGGCGCTTGGCTCGCGCGAAGAAGGCGACCACGGCAACGCAGGTCAGTACCTGTAAGGCCAGCACGCCAATGGAGGCTGGTGCGCTGCCCAGTGGCAGCACCTGTGTCATCGGATCTGCATCGGCGAGCGCGCAGAGCAGCAGGATGGCGATGGCGGAGCCGGTCTGCACGGTGCTGGCGACGTAGGGCGTGTCCTGATGAGGGTGGGTCTTGGCGAATGCACGCCAGAGGACGCCCTCCCTGCCGAGAGCGAACAGGTAGCGGGATAGCGTGTTGTGGAAGCTGAGGATGACGGCGAACAGACTGGTGATCAGCAGCAGGGTGATGAGGTGGCTCAGCCAGGCGCCGACCAATTGGTCGGCCAGGTCTAGCCAGATTCCGCCAGGGTTCTGCGCAAGCAACTGCAATGTCCTTTCCGGCCCGTTCGTGACGATCAGCAGCCAGCTGGAGACCACGAAGAACAGCATGATCAGCGAGACGGAAACGTAGGTGGCTATGGGCACGGAGCGCTGCGGGTTGCGTGCCTCCTCGGCGTAGATCGCCGTGGTCTCGAAGCCCATGAAGGCGCCGGCGACGAATACGAATGCTGCCCCCAGGCCCGGGGTAAAGACCTGCTCAGGCGTGAAGGGCGCCATCGTGAAGCCCTCGGGTTTGTCCGCCATGAGCACGATGGCCATGTCCAGGAGGGCGATGACGGCCATCTCGGCGAGCATGAGGCCGCCCAGCAACTTGCCGTTGAAGGCGATGTTGCGCTGGCCGGCAACATGGGCGAGCAGGGTGACACCCAACGCAACCTGCCACCATTGCACCGTGATCACTTGAAGGGCATTGAGCGATTCAGCAGCGAAGAACCCGATCAGCCCGTAGCAGGCGATTTGCAGGCCGGTGTAACCCGCGAGTGCCAGGAAGGCAGCTGCACAGCCCACCGGGCGCCCGAGCCCGTGGGAAACATAGGCATAGAAGGCCCCGGCATTCCTTACGTAGCGCCCCATGGCCACGAACCCCACGCTGAACAGCAGGTAGACCAGCCCTGCGAGAAGAAAGGCATTTGGCAACCCGATGCCATTGCCCATGAGAATTGCTGTGGGCACCACGCCGACCAGGCCTGTCAGTGGCCCGTTGGTGGCGATGACGAAGAAAACGATGCTCCAGATGCCCACGGCGTTTGGGCGCAATTGGCCCGGGGAAGTGCTAGTGTCAGTCATGACCGCTCCGTTGTTGTTATGAGGTAAGCCTGGTGTGGAGGGTGGCTGCTGGATACGTCCGCGTCTTGTGATCTGGCGCCTCGGATTCTTGCCATCGGCTGCCATTGCGCCGGGTGCCGCACGTCAGCTTGTTCGGTTTGAAGTCGTGAAATGGCCAAACCATGCACGGGGAGGGGAAAGGTGTTGCTCGTTTGGCGCGGGTTGCTACCAGGGAATCCAGTTCAACGCGCGCTGACTATTCGGAGGGGGTGTTGGTATCTTTTCCCGCTCAAGCATCTGGGGGGAAGGTATGTCGAGCATTCTTTCGGGCTACATCCATTGCTTCGCGCGTGAGCTCGAAGCGGTTCAACACAATCGTGAAGTGCTTTCACAGTTGCCGGAATGTGGCGCTTATCTGATCCGCTCCATGTTCAGTTTTCTGCCGAACTCCCGCGGTCATTGCTATTACGGACATCTGATCCATTTCGCAGCTTTCTACAAGGAGTTCTACATCTACGATCCGGAATGGTTGCAGGAGTTTGAGGCGTTGCTGGAGCGCCTGTACTGGGACAGTGGCGAGGTCCTTCATACCTGGAGCGGAGAGCGACGCATCTGGCGATCGGCTCGTTTTCAAGAGCCTCTGCCGGTGAGAGGTATCCCGATATCCAGCAGGGAGGTGCTGGAAGACCTCAGAGGTGCCACTCGAGACTGAAGCGGCGTGTAACGAGTAATGGGAGACGGGCCCTTGGGGCCCGTTTCCATTTTCAGCTGACCAGTCCGATGGTGGCGTCTGGCCTGAATAAAAAACGCGGACACCCAGGACGGGGCCGCGTCACGCTAAGGGGTCAGAACTGCTCGGCGGTGATGCCGTAGAGGGTGCGGCTGCCGGCGAGGATGCTGGCTTCGAGGCTGAGGGTGCGGGGCAGCAGGCGTTCGAAGTAGAAGGTGGCGGTGGCCTGCTTGGCGCTGTAGAAGGCCGGGTCCTGGGGTTGGCGCTCGCTGGCGATGCGGGCCATGCGGGACCAGAGCCAGGCATAGGCGACGTAGCCGAACAGGTGCAGGTAGTCGACGGAGGCGGCGCCGATGGCGTTGGGGTCGCTGGCGGCCTGTTCCAGCACGCGGGTGGTGGTGCGCTCCAGGCGGTCGACGGCGTCGAGCAGGGCGGCGCGGTGGGGGACGTCTTCCGCGGCGTAGCGGCGGATCTCGGCAGTGAAGCGGCGCAGGCTGGTGCCGCCATTGGCGACGACCTTGCGGCCGAGCAGGTCGAGGGCCTGGATGCCGTTGGTGCCTTCGTAGATCTGGGCGATGCGGACGTCGCGTACCCGTTGCTCCTGGCCCCATTCGCGGATGTAGCCGTGGCCGCCGAATATCTGCTGGCCGTGGACGGTGCTTTCCAGGCCGGTGTCGGTGAAGAAGGCCTTGGCGACAGGGGTGAGCAGGGCGACCAGGGCTTCGGCTGCTTGGCGTTCGTCGGCGTCGTCACTGAACTTGGCGAGGTCGAGTTGCTGGCCGACGTAGCAGGCGAAGGCGCGGCCGCCTTCGGTGAGGGCTTTCATGGTGAGCAGCATGCGGCGCACGTCGGGGTGGACGAGGATCGGGTCGGCCACCTTGTGCTGGGCCTGGGGGCCGGTGGGGGCGCGGCTCTGCAGGCGTTCGCGGGCGTAGGCGACGGCGCTCTGGTAGGAGGCGTCGGCGCAGCCGATGCCCTGGATGCCGATGGAGAGGCGCTCGTAGTTCATCATCGTGAACATGGCAGCGAGGCCTTTGTTGGCGTCGCCGATGAGGTAGCCGGTGGCGCCGTCGAAGTTCATCACGCAGGTGGCGGAGGCCTTGATGCCCATCTTGTGTTCGATGGAGCCGCAGGAGAGTGCGTTGGGCTGGACGAGGCTGCCGTCTGCGTTCACCAGGACCTTGGGCACGAGGAACAGGGAGATGCCCTTGGGGCCGGCGGGGGCGTCGGGGAGTTTGGCGAGGACGAGGTGGATGATGTTCTCGGTGAGGTCCTGCTCGCCGCCAGTGATGAAGATCTTGGTGCCGGTGATGCGGTAGCTGCCGTCCGCCTGGGGTTCGGCCTTGGTGCGGATGATGCCGAGGTCGGTGCCGGCGTGTGGCTCGGTGAGGCACATGGAGCCGGCCCAGGTGCCGGCGTACAGGTTGGGCAGGTAGGCCTGCTTGAGTTCGGTGCTGGCGTGGGCGTCGATGGCGAGGCAGGCGCCGGCGCTGAGGGCGGAGTAGAGGGCGAAGCTGGAGTTGGCGGCGTAGAGCATTTCCTCGAACTGCACGGCGAGCATCTTGGGCATGCCCATGCCGCCGTATTGCGGGTTGCCGGAGAGGCCGACCCAGCCTCCTTCTATATAGGTGGCGTAGGCGGCCTTGAAACCGGCTGGGGTGATGACCTGGCCGTCGATCCACTGTGCGCCTTCTTCGTCGCCGCTGCGGTTGAGCGGTGCGATCAGGCCGCCGGTGACTTTGGTGGCCTCTTCGAGGATGGCGTCGGCGGTATCGCTATCCACGGTTTCGGCCAGGGCCGGCAGGCGGGCCCAGAGGCGCGGCGCTTCGAACAGTTCATGCAGGACGAAGCGCAGGTCGCGCAGGGGGGCGTTGTACTCGGGCATCGGTGTTCTCTCGGCGTGACGGGGCCGCCCGGGTGGGCGGCCTTTCTCGGGGGGGGCGCGGGGTTTGGCTCAGAGGGCCTTGGCCATGTCGCGCAGGACGTACTTCTGGATCTTGCCGGTGGAGGTTTTCGGCAGGGTGGTGAAGACCACGGTGCGCGGGACCTTGAAGCCGGCGAGGTGGTCGCGGCAGAAGGCGATGATGTCGCTCTCGCGGACGGACTGGTGGTCGGCCTTGAGGGTGACGAAGGCACAGGGGGTTTCGCCCCACTTCTCGTCCGGGCGGGCGACCACGGCGGCTTCCAGTACGGCGGGGTGGCGGTAGAGGACGCCTTCCAGTTCGATGGTGGAGATGTTCTCGCCGCCGGAGATGATGATGTCCTTGAGGCGGTCCTTGATCTCGACGTAGCCGTCGGGGTGCCAGACGCCGAGGTCGCCGGTGTGGAACCAGCCGCCGCTGAAGGCTTCGGTGGTGGCGGTGGGGTTCTTCAGGTAGCCCTTCATGACGGTGTTGCCGCGCAGGAAGATCTCGCCAATGGTTTCGCCGTCGCGCGGGGTCGGTTCGAGGGTCTTGGGGTCGGCGACCATGACGCCTTCGAGGGTGGGGTAGCGCACGCCCTGGCGGGCCTTGATGCGGGCACGTTCCTCCAGGGGCAGTTCGTCCCATTCGCCGTGCCAGGCACAGACGGTGACCGGGCCATAGACCTCGGTAAGGCCATAGACATGGGTGACGCGGATGCCCATCTCCTCGACGGCGCCGATGACCTTGGCCGGCGGGGCGGCGCCGGCGACCATGGCGTGCACCGGGTGGTCGATGGCGGCCTTGGCTTCCGGCGGCATGTTCACCAGGGCGTTGAGGACGATGGGGGCGCCGCACAGGTGGGTGACCTGCTCGTCGCGGATGAGGGTGAGGATGCGTTGCGGGTCGACCCGACGCAGGAAGACGTGGACGCCGGCGAGGGCGGTGATGGTCCAGGGGTAGCACCAGCCGTTGCAGTGGAACATCGGCAGGGTCCAGAGGTAGACGGGGTGGTGGCCGAGGCCCCAGGTCATCTGGTTGCCGAGGGCGTTGAGGAACGCGCCGCGGTGGTGGTAGACGACGCCCTTGGGGTTGCCGGTGGTGCCGGAGGTGTAGTTGAGGGAGATGGCTTGCCATTCACCTTCCGGCCATTGCCAGGCGAACTCGGGGTCGCCTTCGGCCAGCAGTGCTTCGTAGTCCAGTTCGCTGATGGCCTGGCCTTCGCCGTATTCGGGGTCGTTGACGTCCACCAGCAGAGGCGGGTGGTCGAGCATGCCGACGGCGGCGTGGATGACGTCGAAGAATTCGCGGTCGGTGATCAGGACCTTGGCTTCACCGTGCTGCAGCATGAAGGCGATGGCTTCGGCGTCGAGGCGCACGTTGAGGGTGTTGAGGACGGCGCCGATCATGGGAACGCCGAAATGCGCTTCGAGCATCTGCGGGATGTTGGGCAGCATCACGGCGACGGTGTCGCCCTTGCCGATGCCGCGCCCGGCCAGCGCCGAGGCCAGTCGGCGGCAGCGAGCGTAGGTCTCTGCCCAGTTGCGGCGGATGGCGCCATGGACGACGGCGGGGTAGTGGGGGTAGATGCTGGCAGTCCGCTCGATGAAGCTCAGCGGGCTGAGGGCGATATGGTTCACGGCAGCAGGGGCGAGGCCCTGTTCATAGATCGACATGCGGATTACCCGGTGGCTGATTGTTAGCTCTTGTGCCCCGGGCGTGTCGTTTTTGACCTGGGTCCGGGATCGTTCGGGGTCATTTATATATCGTTTCCTATTGGGTATGGAATTAATACCTGAGTAGTATCGTGTATCTACTATATTGTTTCGTTTTATACCTAAGGCGTAGAGGCCAAGGCTTCGAGCGCTGCTAGGCTGTCGCCGTTTTTGCCCTGGAGCCTGTCGTCCCATGAGCCGCAACCCTGTCCGTCTGCACACTTGGCTGCGCCTGCAACGCGAGGGTGTGGCGGTGTCTGCGCGGGCGGATGCGTTATGCCGGGCGCTACGTGGTTACCCGGAGGTGCGCCAGGCCTATTACCTGGTGTGGCAGGCGGGTGCCGGGATCTACACCCACGAGGGGAGCGGGCAGCACTTGCCGCCAGGGCAGGGGGACCCGCTGGGGGCAAGCGATGCCCGTCTGTTCGAGCGAGTGAAGGCGCTGGGGCGCCTGAGCCTGTCGGCGGTGCGCAGCGTGGACTGCTGGTTGGCGGGGCGCCTGCGACGTGCGGGGGGCAGCCATGGCCAGGTGTTCGACGTGGCGCTGGAGGCCGATCAGCCGGGCCTGCTGCTGGTGGAGGTACATCCGGGGGTGGGGCTGGAGTGGCTGGGGACGGTGGAGGAGCTGCTGTCGACGGTGCTGGCGCAGTCGGCAGGCCTGATGCGGGCTTCGCCATTGCTGGGCCACGATCCTCAGCCGAGCCTGCTGCTGGACGCGGAGGGGGTTCCGCTGGAACTGAACGCGGCGCTGTTGGCCGTGCTGGCGGAGCAGCCGCCGGGTGCGGTGCTGCGCTTCCTGCCGGTCAATCATGTGGCGCTGGTGCGGGCGTGCCTGGCGCAGTGCAGGGCCATTGAGGAGGTGGAGGCGCAGTGTGATGGGCGCATCCTGCTCTGGACCTTCGTGCCCGACCCCGAGAACCAGCGGGTGCTGGGGCGCTGTCGCGATGCGACCCGGCCGCTGCTGGCCGAGCGCGAGGCGGCGCAGGCGCGGCGTCTGTATCGGCTGATCACGGAGAACACCACGGATCTGATTTCCCGGCACACGCCGGAAGGGCGCTTCCTTGATGCATCGCCGGCATCCTGGACGCTGTTGGGTTTCTGGCCGGAGGAGTTGCGCGGGGTGTTGGCGCAGGGGCTGTTCCATGCGCAGGACCTGATGCCGTTGATCCAGCGTGCGCGGGATGCATTGGAGACCGATGGCTACCACACCATGACCTACCGAATCCGTCACCGCGCAGGGCATTACCTGTGGTTCGAGACGGCGTGCCGGGCGATCCGTGAGACCTATACGGGGGCGGTGGTGGAGGTGGTGAGCGTGTCCAGGGATATCACGGCGCGGGTACAGGCCGAGGAGCACAAGCGCCGCCTGGCCGAGGTGGTGGAGGCCAATACCGATCCGGTGCTGTTCTTCGATGCGTTGGGGCAGGTCACGGACCTCAATCCGGCTGCCTGTCGTGCGCTGGGGTTGGGGGAAGGGCTGGGGTTGCCGTCGCTGGCGGCGTTGTTCTCGACTGACGATCTGGCGCGGTTGCAGGCGGGGCAGGCACAGGCCGAGCGCGTGGGGGTGTGGAGCGCAGAGGCGCGTCTTTGTGCGCTGGATGGCAGTGGGTCGTTGCCGGTCTCGCTGGTGCTGTTGGCGCATCGGGCGGCCGGGGGCGAGCGTTATTACTCGCTGGTGGCGCGGGACATGAGCGAGCGGGAGCTGCGCGAAGCCCAGCAGCGTCGCCATCAGGATGAGCTGGCCCATACGGCACGCCTGGTGACCCTGGGCGAGTTGGCCTCGGGTATCGCCCATGAGATCAACCAGCCGTTGGCGGCAGTGATG
The DNA here is from genome assembly GCF_001728945.1 of Pseudomonas sp. ENNP23. NCBI lineage: Bacteria > Pseudomonadati > Pseudomonadota > Gammaproteobacteria > Pseudomonadales > Pseudomonadaceae > Pseudomonas > Pseudomonas sp. ENNP23. Next base: position 1,801 of record NZ_LYSP01000033.1, on the reverse strand, counting down.
AATTACGTGGGCGCCAGCCAGCGCTATCTGCAAAGCCTGGGCAGCAACCCCCAGGCGGCTGAGCGGGTGGCCCAGGGACTGGAGCGCATTGCCGAGCATGCGGAGCACGCGTCGGAGGTGATCAAGCGGCTGCGTGCATTCTTGCGCAAGGGGCAGCGTCGCATGCAGGCGCTGGATGTGGCGGAGGTGGCGCGAGAGGCAGTCCGGCTCTGCGCCTGGGAGGCGGGGGCGGCGCAGGTGGTGATCGAGGAGCGATTGCCCGTGGGGCTGCCATCAGTCTTCGCGGATCGGGTGCTGCTGGAGCAGGTGCTGTTGAACCTGTTGCGCAATGCCATCGAGGCCAATCATGAGGCGAATCCTCAGGCGGCTTCATGGGTGGTGATCAGCGCTCGGTTGATGCCGGGCGCCGGTATTGATGTGGAGGTGCTCGACGAGGGGCCGGGGCTCGATGCCGTGGCGCTGGAGCGCATCTTCACGCCTTTCTATACCAGCCAGCCGGAAGGGCTGGGGCTGGGGCTGTCGATGAGTCGCAGCATCATCGAGGGGTTCGGGGGCTCGCTGGAAGGCGAGCCGATGGAGGAGGGCGGGTTGCGCATGCGTTGCCGCCTGCCGCTGCACTGACAATCACAAGAATGGAGTAGTAAGGATGACGACAAGCGCCCGCCAGGTGGTCTATGTAGTGGATGACGACCAGGGGATGCTCGATTCCACGGTCTGGCTGCTGGAGTCGGTGGGGTTGGCGGCGCTGCCGTTCACCAGTGGCAAGGCCTTCCTGGAGGCGTGCGACCCAACGGCGGATGCCTGTGTGTTGCTGGACGTGCGCATGCCAGGGATGGGCGGGCTGAACGTGCAGGAGGAGTTGCTGGCGCGGGGGATCGATCTGCCGGTGATTTTTGTCAGTGGTCACGCGGATGTGCCGATTTTGGTGCGGGCTTTCAAGGCGGGGGCGCAGGACTTCATCGAGAAGCCCTACAACGAGCAGTTGCTGCTGGACAGCGTGCAGGAGGCGTTGAATCGCTCGGCGCGGGCTCGCAATCTTGGTCAGGGGGATCTGCAGGAGCGCTTGGACAGCCTGACGCCTCGGGAGCGGGATGTGTTCCTGCCGTTGGTGAAGGGCTACACCAATCGGGAGGTGGCCGAGCAGCTCTCTATTAGTGTGAAGACTGTCGATCTCTATCGCGCCAGGGTGATGAAGCGGATGCGGGCAGAGTGCCTGCCGGACCTGGTTGGGATGGCGATCGCCGCAGGGATGGTCGATCCGCTGCGGCTGAGGGGGTAATGCTTCAGCAGGCGCGTGCTACCCGGTGGTCCGGGTTGATGCGCTTGTAGATCTCTTCACGGTGGACGGCTACATGCTTGGGCGCGACGATGCCCAGTTTGATCTGCGATCCCTGTGCTGCGACAACACGGACTACGACACCTTCGCCCAGGTCGAGATGGTCACCAACCTTGATGTTCAGTTCCTGCACGGCTCTTCCTCTTGTAATTGGACAGCGGGTGGCGGGGTTGTCTGCCACGGGCTTGAGCAGAATCTGATTCCCCGCAGAGCCCCAGGTTCAACCGGTGAGGCGTGGAGTTTCGGGAACGCGGAACCCGTCTCAAAAGCATGGTTCAACTGCAGATTGAAAATAGGTGTTGACGCCGTGGCTGAGGTCTCTATAATGCGCACCACTCCCACGGCGGACAACGAAAACTCCTTGAAAATCAATGAGTTAAGTGTTTGAAATGGGGTGCGGTTCCGGAGTGGTTGCGGATTCGCGGCGTTTGATCTGCTGGTCAGGTTGATTGCTGAAAGGGGGTG